>CAZXMX010000006.1:5343-37267 GCA_964641645.1 uncultured Neomegalonema sp. | reverse complement strand
GGGAGAGGGCGAGAACAGTGGGGGTGTTCTCGTCCTCCAACGCGGCCATCCATGCCTCCGCCGTCTCAACCGCATCGCAAGGCCGGAAAACATTGAGGTTCGGGATCGTGCGGAGCGCGGCGACATGCTCGACCGGCTGGTGCGTGGGGCCATCTTCGCCAACGCCAATCGAATCGTGCGTCATCACGTAGATGACTCGTTGTCCCATCAGCGCGCTGAGACGGATGGCCGGACGCGCGTAATCGGTGAAGACCAAGAACGTTCCCGCGTAGGGGATGAACCCGCCATGCAAAGCGATGCCGTTCATGGCCGACGCCATGATATGCTCGCGCACGCCGTAATTGATGTAGCGGCCCGACGCATCAGCGGCGGTCACGTCCGTCATGCCCGGCGACTTGGTGTTGTTCGAGCCAGTCAGATCAGCGGAGCCGCCAACGGTCAGCGGCGTGGCGGCATTGATGACTTCCAGCGCCTTACCCGATGCGGCGCGAGTCGCCAGTTTCGGGGCTTCAGCGGCCATCTTTTCTTTATGCGCGTTCATCTGAGCGGTGAAATCATCCGGCAACTTACCGGACATTGCAGCCGTGAAGGAAGCGCCATCGGTGGATTTGGCCAGCCGCGCTTCCCAAGCTTCGCGGTGCGCTGCGCCCTCGGCACCCGCATTGCGCCAAAGCTGCATGACATCATCGGGAATCACGAACGGATCATGCGGCCAGCCGACCGCATCGCGAACGCCTGCAATTTCGTCGTCGCCGGTAATCGCACCGTGGGCCTTTGCCTTACCGGCCAGCGTTGGTGCACCGAAACCAATGATCGTCTTACAGGCAATCATGGTTGGTTTGTCTGAGCGTTTGGCCGTCTCAATGGCCGCATCCAGCGCGTCCATGTCGTGACCGTCGACTTCCATAACTTCCCAACCCGCAGCGGAGAAGCGGGTCTTTTGATCCATCGATGTCGACATATCGGTTGTGCCATCAATGGTGACCGCGTTGTCGTCGAAAAGAACAATCAGCTTTGACAGGTTGAGGTGACCCGCCAGGTCGATGGCTTCGTGGCTGATGCCTTCCATGAGGCAACCGTCACCGGCGAAAACATACGTGTAGTGATCGACGAGATCCGCGCCGAACCGTGCGGCGAGCATTTTCTCCGCGAGTGCCATGCCCACCGCGTTGGCGATCCCCTGCCCGAGTGGGCCGGTGGTGGTTTCAACGCCATCGGCATGGCCATGTTCGGGGTGTCCCGCCGTGATGCTGCCGAGTTGACGGAAATTCTTGATCTGCTCGATGGTCATATCTTTGTAACCGAGCAGGTGATTCACCGCATAGATCAGCATCGAGCCGTGGCCCGCTGACAGCACGAACCGGTCGCGATCTGGCCAGTTGGGATTCGACGGGTCGATCTTCATATGACGGGTAAAGAGGACGGTGGCGGCGTCCGCCATGCCCATGGGCATCCCACTATGGCCGGAATTGGCGGCTTTCACCGCATCCAGAGCAAGAATACGGATCGCGTTAGGCATCTGAGCCAAGGCAGCGTCGGTCATTGATGGTGTCCCCTGAGGCATGGAATCGCGCGGAACCTACTGCCCTAACGAATGGAATCCAACGGGATTCGGGTATTCGAGGCAATTGTCTCACGATACGGGTTCAGGCTATGCAGCGGCATGGCCACAAAACGACCCCTCGAAACCGATCTCTACCAGCCCGTAAAGGCTCTGCTGGAGGGACAAGGGTATGAGGTTAAAGGCGAAGTCGGCGCTGCGGATGTGGTCGGGTATCGCGATGGCGACGATCCCGTCATCGTCGAATTGAAAACCGGGTTTTCACTTTCCCTGTTTCACCAAGCAATCGACCGCCTCGCCATTACCGAAATGGTCTATATTGCCGTGCCTCGCGGGAAAGGCGCGGCGGCTTGGAAATCGATTAAGAACAACCTGAAACTCTGCCGACGCCTTGGGCTGGGCTTAATGACGGTGCGACTCAAGGATGGATTAGTCGAGATTTACGCGGACCCCGGCCCCTATCGCCCCCGCAAATCCAAGCAGAAGAAAGCCTCGCTGCTGAGCGAGTTCGAGCGGCGCGTTGGTGATCCGAATGAAGGCGGCTCGACAACGAAACAAGGCCGCATGACGGCCTATCGCCAAGATGCGCTCCGTTGCATCCGAGTCCTCAACGCCGACGGGCCGCTAAAAGCATCGGACGTTGCAAAGGCCACGGACGTCTCGAACGCGCGCCAGATTATGTATGACGACCATTATGGCTGGTTCACGCGGGTCGAGAAGGGGATTTACGGCCTGACGGACAAGGGATCAGAAGCGGTTGGCACCTACGCCGATGCGCTCAAAGCCCTCAAATAGCGGCTAGGGGTCGCGGCGGCGAAGGGGCGACGAACGCCCGAGACCGGCCATCAAGTGCTGGCGCAGCTCGTCTTCATCGTTCGGGTCTTTCGGAATGACGATTTTCGAGCCCTGTTTCCGGGTCACAACGAAAACCTCATCCTCGGTCATTTGCGCCATCGAATCCCAAACGTAAGTCCGGCGGGCCAGCCTGTTCGCGATTGCAATTCCCTCGTCATCAAGCACAACCGCTTGCTTACCCCAATCGACATCTCTTCGAGGCCATTCGATCGTTTCATCTGACCTGAAAATGGCCCTGACCACCGCCTGAGCCAATCGCATGAAGGCGTAAGACCCCATGAACGTCATTAGAATGGCGGCAAATAGCTCCGCAGCTTGGGCGAAGCCCGTCATGGGAACCATAATGCCCTTTGCGATAACGCCACTGCACCAGCTGCTCAACAGAACAAAGGACAGGAGCGCGATGCCATGCAGTGCCAGCGAGAACATGCGCTCTCGCCGTTTTTGGATGACGTAACCGGGATCGCCAGCCTGCAACCGAGATGTATGCGAATGGAAACTGAGCGGAGTGGGAGTCGGAGCCGGTTTGTGGTCCGCCCTTCTCCTTTTGGGATATTGAACAGCCTGTGTCACGCCCGCCCCCGCCCGATCAGGGCCTTCAGCGTCGTAGCATCCGCCAGTTCTCGCCGCTCCAATGCCTTGCGTGGGAACACAACGACTTCTCGATCAGACACGCGCAGAGCAATCCAATTCTCAGTCTCTGCCGCGTCCTCAAAAGCCGGCCAACGAAAGACCCGCTCGCCGAGGTGACTGATCTCACGAACCCCTTCAAGCGCGAAGGTGGTTCGCCGATCTCCCGGCTCAAGGCCGGTTACGGAGGGCAAGGGCAACCAGCGCGCTCGGATCGTCCGCCACCAATCGATGAGGCGGGTGGCAATCCAACTGGCAATCAACCCGACGACCAAAGCGGCGGCGAGGCGCAGCCCGCCTTCGTTGCTCGCGCTGAAGGGCAGCGCGAGGGTCAGCGATGCCAGCGAAACTGCTCCCGTCACGAGAAAAGCAGAATCGCGCTCTCCGCTCGCGGCAAGAGCCGTGGTCAACGCCGCGGCGTCATCGGGTGAGATATGGTGCTCAACATCCATGCGCGTGAGTAAAGCAAAGGATGGGCCAGCCTTGACCCGCCTTCATTTGCATTCATCGCTGACACTGTATGGCGATCTGCCGTGAACTGGTTAATCCGTTCGTCGTATAAAATCCGCCTTTATCCCGCCCTTGCCTGCCCGTATGATCTTCGAAAAATGGAGCAGGTTATGAAGCGAGTTTTGTCTGCAGCGATCGTGGTTGGCCTGTGCGCTTTTCAATCGCAATCCGCTGAGCCACCCATCGCGAAAGAGCTGTTCAAAGACATTGAAACCGCAACCACGGGAAAACCCGAACCGCTGGGCAGCTATGCAAAAGGCTGTCTCGCCGGCGGGGTTCGGCTGTTCGAAGATGGGCCGACTTGGGCCGCAATGCGACTGTCGCGGGGTCGCAATTGGGGGCACCCTGAGCTTGCGAACTTCATCGCAAGGCTGACAACCGCGAGCAAGCGTGTCGGATATGATGGCCTTCTGATCGGAGATTTGGGCCGCGCACGTGGCGGACCGATGATTAGCGGTCACCGCTCGCATCAGATTGGTTTGGATGTCGACATTTGGATGCGTCCCTTGACCAAAAGACCGAGTACGGCAGAGCGTGAGAACTGGTCCTCGTATGATGTTGTGAAAGGCCGCTCGACGCTGGACAAAGAGCTTTGGGAAAAAAGCTCTTGGCGGGCGATTCAACTCGCTGCCGAAGACGATGCGGTCGCTCGGATTTTTGTCAATGCGACGATCAAGCGTGAGCTTTGTCGCCGCTCAAAAGGCGAAAACTGGCTGCGCAAGGTGCGGGCTTGGTGGGGACATGATGCTCACTTCCATGTCCGGCTTTCCTGCCCGGAGGGCATGGCAAACTGTACGAACCAAGCCGTTCCCCCTGCCGGAGACGGCTGCGGTAAAGAATTGGATTGGTGGTTCACCGAGGAGCCCTACAAACCCAGCGATAAGCCTCCGCCTCGTGACCTGATAATGGCGGACCTGCCGCCGGAGTGCCAAGCGGTTCTGGACGCTGAATGAGGCCTCGTTGGCTCGCAATCTTGGGGTTGCTGATCTGCACCGAGACCTTTGCCGAGGGAAAAACCTCGCTTGGTCAAAGTGAAACCAGACCCGTTCGGTTCTCGGATTCGAACCCAGAACAGACCCGCTTTGGGAAGCTGGAGTTTCTCGGCGGGTTGGAGTGGTGGTCCGAGCGCGCCGATTTTGGCGGCTTCTCAGGTATGTTGCTCGACGATGATAACATGCTCACCGCCCTGACGGACAAGGGACATTGGGCCCGCTCGCGGTTGATCTTTAATCCGCAGGGCGCCCTCGCCGCGATTGAAGGTTTAGAAATCTGGCGGCTCTATTCGGATCGCGACAGATTTTTGCAACGCCCTTTCACAGATTCCGAGGCCATCACCCGGGATGGTGATGCGTTACTTATCTCTTTTGAAGGCGGGTTTGGCGGCGGTAGGGTTTCACGCTTTGCCAATCTCTGGGCGCCCGAAACGCCCGTCGCGGGGATTCCCGATCTGAGCGGACTGGGGAGTAATCGGGGACTGGAATCGCTCTTGAAATTGCCCGATGGCAGGTTGGTGATGATCGCCGAGGAACCTGCGAACGGCAACGATCACATGGGCTGGATCTTAGAGAATGGTGTCTCAAAGCCATTCAAGCTGCGCCGCGAAGCCGCCTACAGTCCAACCGACCTCGCCATCGGACCGGATGGTGAGACGCTTTACCTGCTTGAGCGTCGCTATTCTTTATTCGGTGGACCGGGAATGCGCATTCGCCGCTTTCCCCTGTCAGACCTGCAACCAGGGGCGGTGATTGAGGGAGAGGGTCTCATTGACCTCGGCGCAGGTCATGCCGTCGACAATATGGAAGCTCTCGCCACCCGGCGTGGAAAGTTCGGCGCAACGGAGCTTTTTGTGCTGTCCGACGATAATTTCAGTTTTCGCCAACGAACTCTATTGCTGCACTTTCGGGTGAGAGGCAGCGAGTAAGGCTCGTACATTATAAATTGTGAACGTTGTTCATATTATGATTGAACGATGTTCAATTTTATGTATGGTATCGCGATTGATCGCCGACTTTCGGATGGATCAACTAACGTGAGAGACCGCCATGGAAGCTCTGTTCGCCCTGCTCATCATCGCCCTACTCGCCATCCCGGTGGTCGTGATCTGGTTGGCGTTCAGTCATGTTTCCTTACGGCGATCCGTGACGGTACTCTCCAACGAAATTGCTCAACTAAAATCGGGCCAGCCTTCGCCGAAACCGAACACAGAAGCAGCGGAGAAACCGGCCCCGACAAAACCACTCACCGATAAGCGTCCTCGCTCTGACAAACAATCGCTCACCGACAAACTGCCACCAGCACTTCCTCCGCTCCCAAGCGAAGCCGCAACAAAACCGACAAGCCCCCCGAAAACATTTGTCCTAAACCCTTCGAACTTCGATCGGTTGTTCGATTGGTTGAAGGAAAACTGGTTCATCGCCGTTGCTGCCCTCTCGCTCGCGATGGCCGGTATTTTCCTTGTTCAATATGGCATTGAGAACGGCATTCTTTCTCCGCAGAACCGAGTTCTTGCTGCACTGGCCTTTGGTGCTGGCCTGATCGGATTCGGCGAATGGGTCAGACGGCGTGCGAGCGATGAGAGTGGGACGACAGCCTTCCTACCCTCCGCTTTTGCCGGGGCCGGTGTCGTAACGCTGTTCGCCGCCGTCCTTTCGGCACAGCAAATGTACGGCCTGATCGGAAAGGAGTTCGCGTTTATCGCGCTCGTTGGGTTAGCGGCCTTAGCGCTTGTGCTCGGTTGGCTTTATGGAACTTTCTTGACCGTGATCGGTCTGCTGGGCGCGGTGGCTGCACCCTTTATTACCAGCGACGGAACCAGCGAGAACGTCCACTGGCTATTTTACTACTTCGCATTAGTTGCCGTCATCGGCCTTGGCGTCGATGCCATGAAGCGTTCAGCATGGGTATCCTCGCTGGGTTTGATCATCCCCTATGTTGGCGCGAGCTTGATTTGGCTTCATTCTGGTTCGGAGCATTTCGTTGCCTTCGCCGCCTTTGTCGCCATCGCCGCAACGTGCATCCCAACCCTGCAAGCGCGCCCTGCTTTTGAAGGAGCAATGAGTTTCACGTGGCTTTCGTCACTCGGCAAGAGAGGCTGGCCAGAGTTTCCAACGCGCCTCGCGGCTGCGGGAATTTTGTCGATGACCGTGGTGGCCGTCCTCGTCTCGATGTCGGGCGCAGCCGGGTTCTGGTTGGCACTTGCAGTACTGACTTTAAGCCTAGCGCTGCTCGGATACTGGCTTGATCCCACGCCAACACTCGACGATCTCGCTATTCCTGTTGCAGCAGCAATTCTCGCCATCATCGGGCTGCAAGGGATGTTTGGTCTCGATGTCGCGCGCGCCTTTTCTGCGCCGCTTAATGCGGACATTGGCGAGACCGCGCCGAGGACCGTGACATGGTTGGTCGCCCTCGGACTTGGCATCTCTGCCCTCGCTGGATGGCGAAGCCTGCGCGATACCCGCCACAGCCTTTTTTGGGCGGCAGGAGCGGCAATCATCGCCCCGGCGACCATTGGTTTGCTCACGCTTTATTGGGCGCCTCTCACCCATATGAGCCCCATTCAGTGGGCGTCTCACGTTATTGGCGTTGCCATTGTCATGACGCTGTTTGCGGAGCAATCCCTGCGCGTCACCAAACCTGACGAAGGGAAGACCGGACACCTGCAAACGTCCCTTTTTGCATTGGCGGCGCTCAACATGATCGCCTTCGCGATGTCGATCGTGTTGACGGAGACCGCCTTGACGCTGGGCTTTGCAGGTATCGCCGCTTCCGCCGCATGGCTGGACCGGAAATTCGATATCCGTCCAGTCAGCTGGTTTGTGCAGCTCGGTATCATTGTGTGCAGTTATCGATTGATTGCGGACCCCGGCTTGTTCTGGGCCGTCGACGCGCCTTTGATCGAACTGTGCATCGGTTTCCTCGGCACGATTGCGCTCGTAACGGTTGCTTGGGCGCTGCTGCGCCAACGCGAACGCTCTGGGGGCCTTATCGTCGCCGAGTCGGCGATATGGAGCCTATCGGGCATCTTTATCTGCGTGCTCCTGTTCCGCGCATTTGACGACTCCGATCTGCTCAGCCACTGGTCGCTCTCGCTCTTTGGAATGGTGTGGTTGATCTCGGCGGCAGCACAGCTTTACCGGGCGAAAGCGGGAGGGTTCTTCAAACCGATCCGCATGGGTCTCGGCACGATCTTCGGCGTCTTGGGTTTGCTTTTTCTGGGCGTCTCCATGACCCTCGGCAGCCCCCTTCATAGTGGACTAGTCATCGGCCCTCCAATTTTTGACAGTCTGCTGGTCGCGTATTTGTTGCCAGCAATCCTGCTGGGCGGTGTCGCTTGGTATTTCGATCATCTGGACCGCTGGATTCGCATCGGCTTGGGCCCAATCGCAGGTGTCGCGGCGACCCTGTACGGAGGCCTCGAAATCCGTCGCCTATGGCAAGGCCAAGATTTGACTGCCTACGGCACGCTGGAAGGCGAACTTTACAGCTATACCATCGCGATGCTGCTGGCCGGTTCGATCGCCCTCGGCCTCGCACTTGTGAGGAAGTCGGTCACTCTCAGACGCGTCGCCATGGCCATTATCGCGCTCACCATTGCGAAGGTGTTCCTCATCGATATGAGCGGTCTTGAGGGCCTGACGCGGGTACTATCATTCCTCGCACTCGGTCTGGTGTTGGCGGGATTGGCCTTGCTAAACCGCTGGGTCTCCAAGGCATTAGGGGAAGAATAGGCAAGATAGCTCAGCATTATTCTGTCGCAAAATAACGCATTGATGAAATTTTATTGCGCATTGCGGCAGTTCAATATTGATCTCGGCCCACCAGCACGCTAGTTCTCTTCGCAACTGCAGCATTTTCCGCGAGGAGCCACATCTATGGCCGCCGATGCCCCTGAACAGATGACCGATCTTCTGATCGTCCCCGATCTGCTTTCTCTTTGTGACAGCGGTGTAGAGGCGGTTGAAAAGGTGCTGGCCTCAGCGAAAGCAGGCGTTAGCGCAAGGGTCACGCGAGACGAGAAAGGCCGGGTTTCTGGTGCCTCGCTGGAAACGGAACAACACGCCGCACACTCCCTCGCTTGGTTGGCGACGTATGTCGAAAGCCTGCGGCAAATGCGTGACTGGGCAAAGCGCCTCACGGAAGCCGGAACGTTCGGCGAGACCGAACAGCTTTTGCTGCAATGCGCCTTTGGCGAATACCTCGCGCAGATTTCGGGTGGCATCCCGATGGCGCAAGGCGAGTATGCCCGTCTGCACGACATGGGTGTTTCAGCCGAAGCGGCACGCGAACTCGATGCGGCTCCTGTCAAAGCCCTGATCTCGGCGGGCGCTTCCACGTATATCAGAGAAAAGATCGCCGAACTTCTCACCGGCCTTGATGGCTTTGCCACGTTCGGCACTTGCGGCCTCGATGAAGATTACGAGATGATCCGCGATCAATTCCGCCGTTTCGCCGATGAGAAGGTCATCCCCTTCGCCCATGAATGGCACCTGAAAGACGAGTTGATCCCGATGGAGATCATTTCGGAAATGTCGGAACTGGGCGTGTTTGGACTAACCATTCCAGAAAACCTGGGCGGTTTCGGCATGTCGAAGACGGCCATGTGCGTCGTGTCTGAGGAACTCTCACGCGGGTATATCGGCGTTGGCTCTCTCGGCACCCGGACCGAGATTGCAGCCGAACTGATCCTCGCGGGCGGCACCGATGAACAGCGCTCCCACTGGCTGCCAAAACTTGCTTCAGGTGAAGTTTTGCCCACCGCTGTTTTCACCGAACCCAATACCGGGTCGGACCTTGGTGCGCTTAAGACCAAAGCAAAAAAGGTCGGCGATGACTGGGTGCTGAGCGGCAATAAGACATGGATCACCCACGCGGCGCGCGCCGATATCATGACGGTTCTTGCCCGCTCGGTCGAAGGGACAACAGACCATCGCGGCCTCAGCATGTTCATCGCCCCAAAGACGCGGGGTGATTGCGAAAACCCGTTCCCGAACGCCGAAATCGAGGGCGGCGAAATCGAAGTCCTCGGTTATCGCGGCATGAAAGAATACACCGTCGCGTTTGACGATTATAAAATCCCCGGCGATGCGTTGCTCGGCGGCGAGGAAGGTCAAGGCTTTCGTCAACTTATGAAGACGTTTGAGTCCGCGCGCATTCAAACCGCTGCCCGGGCCGTAGGCGTCGCGCAGAACGCCATGGAACTCGGCATCAAGTACGCGCAAGATCGCATCCAGTTCGGCAAACCGCTGTCGGCCTTCCCTCGCGTTGCGGGCAAGCTCGCCATCATGGCCGTTGAAATCATGATCGCGCGCCAACTCACCTATTTCTCTGCACGCGAAAAAGACGCCGACCGTCGCTGTGACTTAGAGGCCGGCATGGCGAAGCTGCTTGGCGCGCGGGTGGCTTGGGCCTGTGCTGACAACGCACTTCAAATCCACGGCGGCAACGGATTTGCGCTGGAATATCCAGTCAGCCGGGTTCTTTGCGACAGTCGAATTCTCAATATCTTTGAAGGCGCTGCGGAAATCCAAGCCGGTGTTATTGCGCGCCGCGTACTGGAAAGTTGAGCGGACACTCGTTCAACTGCCGATTCGAAGGTATAATGCCGTCATTCATTTTGAATGGAGGGCGACATGTTTCGATTTTTGAATGTGATCTTCGCATCAGTTTTGTTGAGCGCGTGTGTTGAAGGGACAGGGCCAATCACTAATCCGCCGCCGCCTCCCCCACCGCCAACACAGCAAGTGTCTCTTGGCGGATCATGGCAGTTGATCGCGTTGAACGGGAGACCGGAATCTGGCGGCATCACACTGGAATTTGGCCTCGACAACAATGCAACCGGACAAGCCCCCTGCAACCGCTACTTCGGGACGTATGCAGCGGGATCGGATTTCTCATTTTCGTTGCCACAAGTCGGTGCGACGAGACGTGCATGCCCCGCGCTTAATCTGGAGAGCGAGTATTTCGCAGCGCTCAGTGCCGCCACTCAATACCGCCCGGGACGAGAGGGCGACACGTTCGCCCTTCTCGATGCCGCTGGACGCACCGTCGCGAGCTATGTGCGGGCTTCGGCTCAATCAGCTCAAGTCGATATCGAAGGAAGTTGGGCCATCACAGCAGCGAGCATCAACGGCGTCCTGACGCCGAATCCGGGACCAACGACAGCAGGCATCACCTTCAGCAATGCAACGCGCGAATTTAACGCCAACCTTGGCTGCAATGGTGCAAGCGGACCCTTTACCCAAAACGGAGATCAGATCGACTTCGGTGCAATCGCCGTAACGACCCGGCAATGTTTCGCTCCTGCTCCTCTGGAGGGACCCTTGCTTGCCGCATTCCCGTTGGTTCAGCGGGCTGTCCAAACCCCGACCGGCGTAGACCTTGTCGATCCAAGCGGCCAACCGCTCATCCGACTCGCCCGATAGCTATGGGGTGGGTCGTCCCTCGGGAAATCCAGCCTCGACATTGTGCGCCTGAGAAGCGGTTTCAATCCGCTCCTCAAGCAACGACATGAACGGTCCAGACTCCATTCCCGCCGGGATCGGTTCAAGGAACTCCATGAGGATCGTCCCCGGATAGCGCAGGAAGGTTTTGCGCCCCCAGAACAGTCCGGCATTCGTCGCGGTCGGAACACAAGGCACTTGTATCGTATCCACGATCTTCCAAACGCCGATTTTGTAGGGCGCTTTTACTGCCGGAGCGACGCGCGTTCCCTGCGGAAAAATCACGGTCTGCCCGGGACCATCTTCTTTTTGCTGTTTGACGATCCCGTCAACCATAGACCGCACGGCAGCACCTTTTTTGCCGCGTGAGACTGGAATGCCGCCGATGCGCGCGCCATAAAATCCGAAGATCGGCGCGTAGAGCAATTCGCGTTTGAAGACATATCGCGGGCGCGGCGTCGCAACCATGATGATGATCATGTCGACAAAAGATTGATGCTTTGCGCCAAGCACCACTTCTCCATCCGGTGCCGTACCTCTGACTTCATAACTGGTGCTGCAGATGACCCTCAACAACCACAACAGGGTATTTGAATAGGCGCGCATCACACCGTAAGTGCCTTCGCGCGAATAGATCGCAAACGGCAAACCAAAGATGCCAAAAATCGGGATCAGCAGGTAAACGAGGATATTGAAGATCGTCGATCGAACGTAGATCATTATGCACCGCGCCTCAGGGCACCCATCACCGTAAAGCGTGCTGCCAGCATACTGAGGACAACAACAAAAGCGATAACGGCGGCAAACACCACCCACCAATAAGGTGGTAGAGCCAGGGCAGGTAACGCCCGTCCAATCGTCCCGAGCGCGTTGAAGCCGAACATCGCCAGGAGCGCGAGTGCCCCGCCCAACAATCCGCCAAGCAAGCTGAGCCAGAAGTAGCGTTTCTGATAAAGTCCTGCGACATAACGATCTTCGGCTCCGGCCAGACGCAACGTCGAAATATTGGCCCTCTGCGCGTGAAGCCCAGACCGTACGGCAAGGATCACGACTGCTGCAATCGCCAGCGCACAAACAAGGAGCGCACCAATAGCAACGCTCCGAACCGCTTTCGCAGCCGAAGCCGCGCGTCCGCGCCACTGGCCATGGTCGTCATAAACCGCACCGGCAGCCGCGCCATCTAACTGGGCCTGCACGATGGCACTATCCGGCTCGTTCAGAGGATCAATCGTCACCGCAATGATTGCGGGTGTTGGTAGATCTGCAAGTTCAGGGGTTCCCCCAAACCACGGCTCCAGCAAGGCAGCCACTTCATCGGTTGTCAGAGGGACGGCGTCGACCACGCCATCGGTACTCTTCAAGATATCCAAAACGATGCCAAGCTGCTGCTCAGGCACGCCCTCTTCCGCGCCGATCCGCACGGTAGCGGCGCCCGACAGACCTTCCGTCCACGCGTTCGCGAGCTTTGAGGCTCCAAGCGATCCAGCCAAAGCGAAGCAGGCGAGAAACGCCATCGCCGCGATAATCAAAGCCATCAAAATGCCACCGCCAGCCTCTGACGGTATCAACGCCCCGCGTTTCATGCTGCGACCCCGCTCGACATCGAACCTGTTCCCAGATCAAGACAGGGTTGACCCGAACGGCTGACCATGTCGACGTCATGCGTTGCGAAGACAACGGTCTTTCCCAAGCGATTCATTTCCATAAACAATTGCATGATCCGCTCTGCCATGTCGGGATCGACACTTCCGGTCGGTTCGTCTGCGAGGATGATGTCGGGGGACGCGACGACAGCGCGCGCAATCGCAACCCGCTGTTTCTCGCCGCCAGAAAGCTGTGCCGGGCGCACATTCATTTTTTCGCCCAAGCCAACCCATTGCAACATCTCCGCAACGTTGTCTCGATACGCACTCTCGCGTGCACCTGCGACCCGCAGGGGCAAGGCAACATTTTCAGCTGCCGTCAAATGGTCCAAGAGGCGAAAATCTTGAAACACAACCCCAATGCGACGGCGGAACCACGCAATCTCGTCACGGGTCAGCGAAGCAACGTCCCGGCCAAACAAAGAGATTTTTCCAGCGGTGGGCAGATCATCTAGATACAACAACCGCAATAACGAGCTTTTCCCCGCTCCCGATGCGCCTGTCACGAACGTGAAAGCACCATCGGGAACCTCGAAGCTCAGGCTCTGCAATACGTCCGAGCCACGCCCGTAACGGAACCCGACATTCTCAAACTGAATCAAGCCTGTCTCCCTGCTCAACGCATGATGCAATCAGTTGATCCACACCACTTTCGGTTTCGCCTACTGATGAGACGATTTCCGCTCCAAATCACATCGTACACTCTTCGCCCCTACCAGTAGATTCGAAGGGCGGATTTGTCACCACAAACCCTGCAAAATCATCTGTTGGCGGATCGTCTAGATTGCATCAAATCGGCACAAGTGATTTCTATCGGCTTGAAAATTATTTTTGATTCGGCGCGCAGTAGAGGAGGCAAACGTATGTCAGAGAAGATGATTGTTGCCTGCCCTGAATGCGAAACTCGGTTTGTCGCGCCGCTCGAAAAGTTCTTGCCAAATGGCCGTAAAGTCCGATGCGCGAAGTGTGGTCACGCTTGGTTTCAAACCCTTGAAGGCACGGATGCTCAGTCGGTCGCAACATCAGCAGACCCCGTGGCTCAAACTTCAACTCCTGTTCCGCCGGAATTGCCTGCCGAGAAGCCGACCGAGAGCATTATGGACCGCGCAGCTCGGGCGACGGCCAAACACCCTTCGACCCGCCCAGCAGAACCGATGTCTGAGCCAATGACGGGTGACGGCACTTCGGCCATTGCGACGACGACGGCCGCAGCAGCGAGCATGGGTGCTGGCGCATCGGCAATCGCGGCCAAAGGCTTCGATCGGGTTGATGGTCTCGAAGGCAATGCTGACGCCCCCACGATCTTGAATGATGCACCGAAGCGCAAACGCAGCTTCTGGCCTCGTGCACTCCTCTATTCTCTCGCCGCTGCCATTATCGCAGGCGCACTAGGTTATTTCTTCAAAGATGAGATATCCGCACAGATACCGGCACTTGATCCTCCGTTGACCAGTTGGAAGAACACCGTCGATGGCATTGTTTCGAAAGCAGTTCCATCTAACCGCGCGCTAAAGATTGAGAATGTCAAATATGACCTCAGCGCATCCGCTGAAGAACCAACGATGCTTCTGACGGCTGACGTCGCGAATGAAAGCGGTTCGGTTCAAGCAGCACCGAAATTGACCGCGACGATCTACGCAGCCGATAATGCAGTTCTGAAAACAGTCGGTGTCTCCCCGGAAGAACCCGTTACAGAGATCGAAGCCCAAACCAGCCTGACCTACTTTCTAAAACTCCCCTACCCGCCGGAAGGCCTCGATCGGGTGGAAGTCGATTTCACGGAGTAGAAAGAGCGACTATTTCGAAGGTCTACCAATCGTCAATGACCAGATGATAACGCCCGCATAGCCGAGGCACAGCGCGACCATCGTAATCCAAGCGTAACTGAGGAACGCAGCGCCGACGAAGGCAAATGCCACAAGGAAGTACTTCACATTCTCTCGCGAGACTTTCGAAGCCTTGAACGACCATGTCGGGATCGTCGTGATAAACAGCAAACCGATCGCAATCATATAAACGCAGACCACAATATCAGGTAGGAACTGCTCTTTGCTGAACGCGAACGTCGCGAAGATCGGGAGCAAGACCAGCATGGCACCTGCGGGCGATGGAACGCCGGTGAAATAGGCGTCATCTTCCGGCTCATCCGACTTTTTGCCGACATTAAACCGCGCAAGCCGGGTCACACAGCAGACGCCATAGATCAAGACAGCGATCCATCCCGTGCTGCGCATGTCTTGCAAGGCCCAAAAATAGATCACGAGGGGCGGTGCAACGCCGAAGTTCAAGAAATCGGCGAGCGAATCTAATTCCGCGCCCATTGTCGTGTCGGCATCGAGCATCCGCGCCAACCGACCATCCAAGCCATCGATAACAGCCGCCACGAGGATCAACTGAGTCGCCAACACGGTATTGCCATCTGCGCCAACGCGGATCGCCGTCATTCCTGCGCAGATTGCTGCAATCGTCAGCATGTTGGGCAAAAGCTGGAAGAGATGGAACTCGTCTTTGGATTTGGGCACGCGTTCGCTCATGCCGTTAGCTCACGTTCTCAGAGCGACCGAGTTCCGCGATCACCGTTTCACCAGCAACCATCGTTTGGCCAATGCTAACCAGCGGGTCGACCCCACCAGGGAGGTAGACATCCACGCGAGATCCAAACCGGATTAAACCAAACCGCTCGCCCGTGCCCAGCTTCACCCCGGCCTCGATGAAACAAACAATGCGCCGCGCGACCAAACCCGCAATCTGAACAACCGCAATCTCACGACCATCCGCCAATTGCAGGCGCAAGCTGTTGCGCTCGTTGTCCACACTCGCTTTATCGAGCGACGCGTTCAAGAACTTGCCCGGCCGATAAGCAATGTTCGTGACCGTTCCCGCTACGGGCACGCGATTAACGTGGCAATTGAAAACGTTCATAAACACGCTGACCCGAGTGAGTGCCTCGCCCGGCATTCCCAGCTCGGCGGGCGGCACAGCGGGTTCAATAAGAGAAACCACGCCATCTGCCGGACTGACCAGCAAGCCTTCTCGTGTGGGCGTCACCCGTTCAGGATCTCGGAAAAAGTAATAACACCAGACGGTTAGAATGACGCCGATCCAGCCAAGGATCTTAGATACGAAAAACAACGCAAGGGTAATCGCCGCAAAGATCGCAACAAACTTGATGCCTTCGCGGTGCATCGGTTTGATGAATGTTCCCAGCATCGTCATTCGCGCATTTTCCTCTCAATCGACGGCAACCGCGAGTGGATCGCGAAACCTTTGAGCGTGCTGGTATCAGCTAAAGCGGGTCGTCACAACGGAATCGGTCGTGAAATCAAGGCCACATCGACTTCACCAGAGACAACATCGGCAGCATATACACGCCCAAATTCGGCGAAACCTGTTTGCGCGGAGGCGAAAGTCGTCCTGATCCAGGAAAGAGATACTATTCGCTAGCTGAGATCACCTCGCGCCACCGCATCTTTCACTGCAGCAACATCGGAATCGCTGAGGCCATAATCGCGTTTTGCGGCGTCTTCAGAGATGTATCCCCGCGCAAGGTCGCGCCGAACATCTGCGGGATCACGATCTGACGGGTTGCCATATCCAGCCCCGCCCGGAAGCGCGAGCATGACGGTTCGACCATGCGGTACGAACTGCCGTCCTTTGCCCTTCATCTTGGTTCCGTCATCAAGGCTAATCGTCGTCGGCGCAGCCGTTGATCCGCCTTGGCGGCCTCGGGCGGGGTGATGAACCCGGTCAAACATCGCAGAAATATCAAATTCGTGGCCTTCTCTCGCTGCGATTTCCATATATTGCCCCAAACCGCCGCGATACTTACCCGCGCCCCCACTATCGGGACGCAGCTCCTTGCGAGTGATAAGGACTGGCCCGACGTTTTCCGTTGCTTCAACCGGCATGGTCATCACACCTGAGGGAAACGCCGTCGCATTCATACCGTCAAGCGTTGGTCGCGCCCCGGCTCCACCAGAGTTGAACATCAAAACTTCTGAGCGAACCGCGTCTTCGGGTGCCGGCTCGTCGGTGCGTGGCCGCAGGCTGACTTGGAAGTTACAAAGGCTTCCGGCCCCCTCTGCTGGCACCAGATCAGGGATAATCTTGTCCAACGCATCATAGACCGTATCGGGGATCATGTGCCCAATTACATGGCGTAGCGCGACAGGTGCGGGATGCAGCGCATTCACGATCGAATTTTCCGGCGCCGCGACTCTAAACGGCTCAAGCGAAGCCGCATTGTTCGGGATTTCCGGTGCAATCGCGCATTTCAAAGCGTAGCAAGCGTACGCCTTGGTGTAGACGAGCGGAACATTGATCCCCTTTTTGTCCAACCCGGATGTGCCCTCAAAATCACAGAGCATGTGATCGTCTTCAATATCCAATCGGACTTTCAAATCGACCGGATGGCTATACCCATCGATTTGCATCTCTCCCGAAGCCGACGCGTTTGGTAGCGCAGCAATCCGTTCAATGGTCGCACGGCGCGAGTTCTCGAGAATGAAATCTGAAATCCCCGCGAGGTCAGTGAGTCCAAACTCTTCCATCATCCCAATCAAGCGGCGATGGCCGATCTCGTTGCAGGTCGCAAGCGCGTAAATATCACCGATCAGCTGATCCGGCTCGCGCACGTTGCCTCGCACGACATGGACGAGTGTTTTATCGACCTCTCCTTTATCCGCAAACTTCATAATTGGGATATAGAGGCCTTCTTCGTAGACCGAGTTCGCATCGGCTCCGAAACCACGCCCTCCGATGTCCACGACATGAGCCGTGCAGCCGAAGAAACCAACCAGTTCATCGTTCAGGAAAGACGGCGTGACAACGGTGATATCGTGCAGGTGCCCCGTGCCCTCCCAAGGATCATTGGTGATGTAGACATCGCCCGCGAACATGTTCTCTCGCCCGATGCGACGGATAAAATGAGCAACCGCATCGGCCATCGCATTGACGTGCCCTGGGGTTCCCGTCACGGCTTGCGCCAACATATCGCCTTCGGGATTATAAACGCCCGCCGATAAATCACCTGCCTCGCGAACCGACGTCGAAAAAGCCGTCCGAACGAGTGCCTGCGCCTGTTCCTCGACGATCGAGATCAGGCGGTTCCACATGACTTGATAGGAAACGGTGCTGAGTTTCTGTACCATCGCGCCTTACCCCTTGCCTTGGATCATCACGTCAATGCAGCCGTCTGGCTGCTTGATCGCGCGCCTGCTACTCGGCAGGATAATCGTCGTTTCATCTTCGGTAATTGCAGCGGGGCCAGCCACCGTATTTCCTATTTCTATTTCATCACGCTGCACGATCGACGCTGGAATCGCTTTGCCGAGTGCAGGATCGAAAATGTTCCGTTCGATGGCCACGTTCGTTGCTGCACCGTCCGTCTGAGCGACAACGAGATCGACGGCCTGCGAAGGCGTTGTCGCGTTCACGGCCCATACGGTAATTTCGATGTCCATCCCATCGACAACCCGACCGAATAGAGCCGAATAATCTTCTTCAAATCGACGCTGAAACGTTTCAACTTCTGGATTGAGCGCTTGCTCGGCTGTCAAGTCGATTGGGATTTCCCAACCTTGCCCCGAGTACCGCATGTACACTTTGAACTCGGACAGGATTTCAGAATCTGCATCGCAGGATCGCACGAAACCTGTCGCTTCTTGTTGTAGCTCGGACAGGAGGGAATTCACGAGCGCAGGATCAAAGTCAGACAAACGCATGTAGACACTGCGATTAGCCTCAAAACTAAAGGGTGCGCGTAAGAAGCCAATCGCGGAGCCGACCCCGGCACCCGGCGGCACCAGCAGACGGTCAATCCCTAGCTTCTCGCAGAGTCGCCCCGCATGCAGAGGGGCCGCCCCACCAAACGCAATCATCGTGTATTCGGATAGATCTTCACCATTCTCAACGGCGTGGACCCTTGCCGCGTTGGCCATATTTTCATCGACCACTTCAGCCAACCCAAACGCGGCAGTCTGCGCGTCCATATCGAGTGTCTTGCCAAGAACATTCTCAAGCGCGGACTTCGAGCTTTCGGTGTGCAATTGAATCGAGCCGCCCGCGAAATTGTCAGCGTCGAGCTTACCAAGCACAAGATCGGCATCGGTTACGGCGGGCTTGTCACCGCCACGCCCGTAACAAGCTGGCCCCGGCTCAGAACCAGCGGATTCTGGCCCAACCCGAATTTGGCGCATCGCATCGACATGCGCGAGCGAACCGCCACCGGCACCAATCTCTACCATGTCAATCACCGGAATCGAGATGGGCATCCCTGACCCCTTCTTGAACCGATACGTTCGTGCCACCTCAAAGACGCGGCTCGTCTTCGGGGTTTGATTTTTGATGAGACAGATTTTCGCCGTCGTGCCTCCCATATCGAAGGACAGCACTTTGTCGAGGCCGTACCGAGCCGCAATATTCGCCGCAAAGACTGCGCCCCCTGCCGGACCCGACTCGACCAACCGCACCGGGAATTCAGCAGCGCTATCGATCGAAATGATGCCACCGCCGGAATGCATCAGGAAGATCGGACAGTCGACGCCCTCGTCTTTCAATCGACCAGCAAGGCGACCGAGATAACTCTTCATCAGCGGCTTAATGTAAGCGTTGGCAACGACCGTATTGAATCGCTCGTACTCGCGCATCTGAGGCGAGACTTCGGACGAGAGAGAGACCATGACCTCGGGCAGTTTCTCCGCCAAGACCTCACGAACCATTTTCTCGTGCGATGAATTGACGTAGCTGTGCAGCAAACCAACTGCGACACTCTCATAGCCAGCCTTCGCGATTTGATCGACCAACGCTTCAATTTCGGCCCGATCAAGAGGTACGAGAATCTCCCCTGCGGCATTAACACGTTCTTTGAGCGTTAGCCGACTCTGACGAGGGAGCAGCGGATCGGGCAGCTTGAGGTTGAGATCATATTGTTCGAAACGCGATTCCGTTCGCATCTCGATCACATCCCGAAAACCCTCCGTCGTAATAAGAACCGTCTTCGCCCCGCGCCGTTCGATTAAGGCGTTCGTCGCCAGAGTCGTGCCGTGAATGATCTGCCCCACTTCGGTTGGCGCCACACTCGCGGATGCACAGACTTGCTGCACGCCATCAATGATTGCATCCTCCGGGGCGCTATAGGTCGTCAGCACTTTGGTCGAGAACTGTTTCCCACCAACCTCCAAGACCACATCGGTGAAGGTTCCGCCGATATCGACACCCAAGCGGACGGACTTCTGGCTCATACAATCTGCCTTATCTTTCTCATTTTCAGACGGGCCAGCGTTACGAAGCCCAGCTAGAATATCAAACGAATTTTACAACGGGTTGCGGACCAGCTTTGTACGCCTCACCGAAGGGAGCGTTATCGCCATCATCTCGCGCCCCAGCCACCGCCACCGGGGGTCAACATTTCAAACACATCGCCTGCGGCTAACTCGCACTGATCGTTGCCTTTCAACCGTTCGCGAGAGCCATCCTTACGCAGGACAGAGTTCTCGCCAACCGCGCCGTCGCCGCCACCCGCCATACCGCGCGGTTGCGTGATCCGATGCGAGGTGAGTGTCGTGACCGTTGCGCCCTCTAAGAATCGCACATCGCGCGTGATGCCTTCACCCCCGCGCCACTGCCCTTCGCCGCCCGACCCCATGCGAATGCCAAACCGCTCAACTCGCACCGGAAAACGCGTCTCCAAGACCTCGGGGTCCGTCAATCGGGTGTTGGTCATATGTGTATGAACCGCGCTCGCCCCGGCAAAGCCATCACCCGCGCCCGCGCCGCCACCGATGGTCTCGTAGTTCTGGAACCGATCATTACCCCAAACAAAGTTGTTCACCGTGCCTTGCGACCCGGCGACAGCACCCAGCGCACCGTAAAGACAATCCGTTATCGATTGGCTGACCTCAGTATTCCCCGCAATCACCGCCGCCGGATATTGCGCGTTGATCATCGAACCGGCAGGCGCGATGATTTTGAGAGGCTGCATACACCCTTCATTGAGAGGAATGTCGGAGCCAACCAAAGTTCGGAAAACATACAGCACCGCCGCATGACACACGGCGAGCGGAGCATTGTAATTGAACGGGCTGTGGTCGGAGGTGCCGGTGAAATCAATCGTCGCCTCTCCTGCCTCTGTATCGACAGTCACCTTGACGTGGATTTCCAGTCCATCATCGAGCGGATAGATGCACTCACCATCGGTCAAACGGCCAATGACACGGCGCACCGACATTTCCGCATTGGCTTGAACGTGACGCATGTAGGCTTGCACGACATCCAACCCAAAGTTCTGAATCATCCGTTGAACTTCGCGAATGCCCGTGGCGTTGGCAGCGACTTGCGCCTCTAGGTCGGCGATATTCTCATCGACGTTCCGACACGGGTATTTCCCCGATGAAAGCAGTGCGCGGGTCTCGGATTCGAGGAACCGTCCCTGATCGACCAGCTTGAAGTTATCAATGACGACGCCTTCTTCGTCGATATGCGTGCTGTCGGGCGGCGCAGAGCCGGGCGTCTTACCGCCAATATCTGCATGATGCCCACGTGATCCAACGTAGAAAAGTATGGTCTCATCATCCTGATCGAAGACGGGCGTGATGACGGTGACGTCCGGCAAGTGCGTACCGCCATTGAAAGGCGCGTTCAGCATGATGCTGTCACCGGGAGCCATCGTTCCTGCATTGAGCCGCGAGATGATCCGCACGCTCTCGCTCATTGACCCCAGATGCACCGGCACATGGGGCGCGTTCGCGACGAGATCACCTTGCGCGTCGAATAATGCACATGAAAAATCGAACCGCTCTTTGATGTTGACCGAATAAGCCGTGTTCGCCAGCGTCTCGCCCATCTGTTCAGCGATAGACATGAACAGGTTGTTGAAAACTTCGAGCATGACGGGATCGGCTTGCGTCCCAATCGCAAGCTCGCGCCGCTTTTCGACAACACGGTCAAGGATCAAATTGCCAAACGCATCAATCCGCCCGCGCCATCCCGGTTCAATAATGTTCGTCCCGGTCGGTTCGGTAATAACGGCAGGCCCCGTGACGCTCTGCCCGGAGTTCATCGTCATGCGGTCATAGAGCGGCGCATCGCAGGCCTCGCCCTCCATGACAACTTGAATGTGCGCAGCCGGTTCCGGCGTCGTTTCGCCCACCTCGCTGGTATGGTCAGAGATTTCCTCCGCATCCCCGATGGCTTCAATACTCAGAATTTCGATGAGCAGGTCGCGCGACGGAGAAGCAAATCCGAACCGCGCCGTGTGGACCTCGTCAAACCGCGAGCGCATCTCGGCTTCCGATCCGAAATCAACGGCAAGCGGTTGGTGCGAACCCGCATAGCGAAGGTAAGCGCGTTTCTCGACGCGAATTCGGTTTAGCTCAACGCCTTGAGACTCCACCTCTGCGACGGCCTCAGCCGCGAGGCGGTCCAGCACCGCGCCTGCCTCTTCGGTCGTGGCGACGGGCTTATCGAACTGTTCCTCGCGCAACGCTCGAATTTCCGCGAGGCCCATTCCATAAGCGGATAGCACACCAGCAAAGGGATGGATGAAGACACTCTTCATCCCCAAAGCATCGGCTACCAAACAAGCGTGCTGTCCCCCGGCGCCACCGAAACAATTCAGCGTGTAGCGCGTGACGTCATAGCCGCGCTGAACACTGATTTTCTTGATCGCATTGGCCATGTTCTCGACGGCAATGCGCAAGAACCCTTCAGCGGTATCCTCCGGCGAAAGCACCGGCTCGCCGGTCTCATTGGCAACCTGCTGCGCCAGAGCGACGAACTTCTCTCGTACCGTCTCAGCATCGAGGGGCTGATCCGCGTTGGGACCAAACACCGACGGAAAATGATCGGGGTTGAGCTTACCGAGCAGCACATTGCAATCGGTCACGGTCAGCGGTCCGCCGCGTCGATAGCACGCTGGACCGGGATCAGCGCCCGCGCTCTCCGGGCCGACTTGATAGCGCCCATCGCGGAACTCAAGGATCGAACCACCCCCCGCCGCAACGGTATGAATGTTCATCATCGGCGCGCGCATCCGCACACCGGCCACTTCCGTCTCAAACGAGCGTTCGTATTCTCCGGCGAAGTGCGTCACATCGGTCGAGGTGCCACCCATGTCAAAGCCAATGACTTTGTCCACACCAGCCTGCGCAGCGGTCTTGACCATCCCAACCACGCCGCCCGCAGGTCCCGATAGGATCGCGTCCTTCCCCTGAAACAGACGCGCATCGGTCAGGCCACCATTCGATTGCATAAAGAACAAGCGCTCGCAGGCACCGCGCTCGACATCCAGCGCCTCAGCAACTTGATCGACATAACGGCGCAAGATCGGCGAGAGATACGCATCGACAACGGCAGTATCGCCGCGCCCGATCAGCTTGATGAGTTTGGAGGTCTCGTGACTTGTGGAAACTTGAGTGAACCCAACCTCGCGCGCAATCTCGGCCACGGCCTTTTCATGCGCGGGATTGAGGTAGCCGTGCATGAATGCAATCGCGACGCTACGGATGCCATCGTCAAAAGCGGACTGCAAAGCCGAGCGCGCCGCATCCAAATCGAGTGGGGTGACAACGCCACCAGCCGCATCAAGTCGCTCTGGTATTTCGGCTGCTTGGGTATAGAGCAGCTCTGGTAGAACGATGTTGAGGTCAAACAAGCGGGGCCGGTTTTGATAACCGATCCTCAGCAGATCGCGGAAGCCCTCGGTAATGAGCAACAAGGTCGGATCGCCCTTGCGCTCTAAAAGGGCATTCGTCGCAACCGTCGTGCCCATTTTCACCGCCGAAATCGCGCCGGTCGGCAGCGTATCTTCCGGCCCAAGACCCATCAGGTCGCGCACGCCTTGAACAGCGGCATCTTTGTATTGCTCAGGATTCTCAGACAGGAGCTTGTGGCTCAGCAACGACCCGTCGGGATTGCGGCCAACGATATCGGTAAACGTGCCGCCGCGATCAACCCAGAACTGCCACATACATCTCTCCTCAATACTGAATGGACATATTACAGGACGGTCCAGATCGAAAGCGGCATCATCTTGCGAGGAACTCATCGAGGTGCTGGTGGAACAGCGCGGGCTTTTCCAGATGCGCGGCATGGGCGCAACCGGGCATCAGGGCGAAACGGTTGTCGGGAATTCCGGCGAGGAGCGCATCAGGCTGACTGCGCGGGTAGGATTTGTCTCGTTCTCCCCAAACGACGAGCGTCGGCGCATTAATCTCGGGCAGCGCGGGCCTTCCATCCCATTTTTCCCATGCCGTGAGACTGGCAAGAGCCGCTTGTTGGGTCCCTTTCATCCCCTCGGTCAGACAGGCGGCATAGCCCGAAGCCGCCTCACCCTCGACCAGCCACGTCGCCGCGATCCGCCGCATCGTTGCTTCAGTACCATCATCGAGCAGCCGCCGTCGCGACTCGTCCAACGTCTCAAAGCGACCCGGCAAGTTCCCAACCGGACCCGTGCCATATGCAATCAACTTCGAGACCCGCGCGGGCTGCATTGCCGTCATCTGCTGAACAATCATCCCGCCCATCGAATGGCCGAGCAGAAAGATCGTATCGACGCCCAACCCATCCAAGGTCTGCCAGATCAGGGTCGCATGGCCTTCAATGCTATCCGGCGCCGTCACATGCGCACTTTCGCCAAACCCGGCGAGGTTTACGGCGATCACATCATACCGCTCGCTAAAGTGGGTAATCTGGTCGCTCCAATGCCCCGCGCCACCGAAATACCCATGCACCAAGACAAGCGGCATCCCCTCACCTTTTCGCGTGACGGCCAAGGGCGCACTCATCAAAGCTGATCCGCATAGGCGAAGAGGCCCGGCTGCCCGCCGGTATGCCAGAACAAGACTCGCTTTCCTGTTAGCGCGCCGCTCTCGCTCAACATCATCAAACCGCCCATCACTTTGCCGGTATAGGTGGGGTCAAGGAACAATCCTTCACGTTGCGCGGTCACACTGATGGCCCGTCGAGTGATGTCATTGAGTTTCCCGTACCCCGGCGCAAGTGAGCCATCAAAGATCCGCACATCATCGGCAGCGACAGTGCCAGATGTACCAAGTAGATTATCAATGTCACCGACACGTCCTTCGACCCGAGGCTTTTGTAGCGACGCGGCACGGCGCACACATATGCCGGTCACCGGCGTCGTGTCGCCAATGGCACGCAGGCCAAACAGCAGACCGGAATGCGTGGAGGCACTGCCCGATCCGACAATGATCTCGTCGAACGGTGGTTCACCATCGATCTGCCCTACCAATTCAAGAGCTGCATCGACATAGCCGAGCGCACCCAGCGGCGGGTGGTCGGTGCCGAGCGTAATCACGTAAGGTTTTCGTCCTTCAGCACGCAAGCCATCCGCAATCCGATAGATCGACTGATCCGCTGCGCTTTCATCTTCGCCAACCGGGAAGGAATGAATCGTTGCGCCGAGCAGTCGGTCAAGCAGCACGTTGCCGTTAGTGCGATAAAGATCGCCAGCCCCATCCACTCGTTCTTCGAGTTGAATATGGCAATCCATCCCAAACCGCCGCGCCATCGCAGCAGCGGTCCGCACAAAATTCGACTGAATTGCTCCCGTGATCAAAATCGTATCTGCGCCCTCATGGAGCGCCGCGCCAATATAGAATTCGAGCTGCCGGACTTTGTTGCCGCCAAGGGCGAACCCCGTGCAATCATCTCGTTTCACAAAGATCGAAGTACCAAAATCGGCGCTCAAATTAGCCAGAGGCTCAAGTGGCGTTGGGACGTGTGCCACCGACACACGCGGGAACTCTGCTAACCGCGCGGCCACGTCATCGATCAACCCCATTAAGTTACGTCCCACGTTGCCGATCACCATCTCTCGCAACTAGAGACAAAATGCGGACGACCGGGTCAAGGTAAACAGTCGCGGCCTGTCCCTCAAATAATCCGGGCTGGAGAGAAGCACTTTGAGGGCGTGCGGCGATCACGATTCCGGATAAATCGACGGAAAGGGCATTTCGGAAACGGTATCCGCTTGACGCAGCGTTCGAAAATCACTTGAAGTCGAAGAATTATTGAGAACAAAGCTCGGGCGTATATTGCCCAGTTTGAGGCGCTGATGACCTTTACCGAAGACCCAGCCCCAAAGCGGTTCGTATTCCTGCTAACCCCTAAACTATCGATGATCGCACTCGCCTCGGCGGTCGATCCGCTCCGCCTCGCCAATCGCATGAGTGGGCGCGAGGTCTATACGTGGAGTTTTGTCTCAGAAAACGCCGAAGCCGTCGCTTGTTCGAATGGCGCGAGAATCGAAGTCGATGGCGGTTTGTCTGACCTTCACCGGGACTCTGTTATCATCGTCGCCTCGGGTCTCGATGCCCACGAGGCCGCAACCAAACCGACCCTCACGTGGTTGCGCAAGCAATCGCGGATTGGCGCGAAGATCGGCGCGGTCTGCACCGGAACGCTGATTTTGGCTCGGGCCGGGCTGCTTGACGGCAAACGCTGCACGATCCACTGGGAAAACCAAGCGGCCTTCCGAGAAGAATTCCTCGATATCGAGATCACCAATCGCCTTTATGAAATCGATGGGGACAGGTTCACGTGCGCTGGAGGCGCAGCCGCTACGGATATGATGCTAACGCTGATCGCGCAGGACGTTGACCCGGAAACCGTGGGATTGGTGGCCGATCAAGCCATTCACACCCCGATCCGAGGTGACCGCGACGAACAACGCCTCTCTGTCCCGGCCCGTATTGGTGTCCGCCACCCCAAGCTGGTCTCGATCATTCAGACGATGGAGCAGAACCTTGAGGAACCCATCAGCCCGTCTATTCTGGCGCAAGACGCTCAGATGTCGACGCGCCAGCTTGAGCGCCTTTTCCGGCGTTATCTCAACCGTTCGCCTAAGCGATATTACATGGAGTTGCGGTTGCAAAAGGCACGCAACCTGCTGCTGCAAACCGAAATGTCGGTGATCAATGTCGCCCTTGCCTGCGGTTTCACGTCGCCGTCCCATTTCTCTAAATGCTACCGCGCGCACTTTAACCGAACGCCGTATCGGGAAAGGGGCGCTCCTGGAGCGGTCGTAACCACCACACCGGAAGAAGCCTAAAACCTATTAATTTCAAATGGCTAATCACCTCGCCATGTAAACAGCGGGCTTAACGCAAGTGTTAGCACCATCTTTGCATCGTCAAGCACATGGTGAGATTTGCGCTTTTCCTCTCAGCCTTGTCGCTGATCGTGATGCCCGGCGGGCTGGTTCATGCCGCTGACGGCTCGGACGTGGTCTATTGCTACGATACGTCCCGGTCGCTGGTGAAGCGCGTGCGGCAGCGGCACTGCGATGGCGAAGTTGTCACGCATGCGAGAGCGGCTCAAATTCATGCGGAAATCGAAGCCGACCGCCGATCTCGGCAGAATCGGATGCTCGCCCAGTCGGAAGTTCGATCTCGGGTCGGCATCCGTTTCAAAAGCGCTGGTGCCGCCTTCGCGGTTAATCATACCGGAGAGTTGCTCACGAGTGCTCATGTCGTACGGGGCTGCGACCTGCTGGAGGTCCGCAGAAACGACAGAGAAACCACCTACCCTGCGCGCGTGAAGGCTCATCTGGACGCTAGCGATCTCGCTGTCATTCGCATTGCGGCCCAGACACCAGATATTCTTCGCTTTGCAGCCCGAAGACCCGAGGATGGATCCCCTCTGGCGTTAATCGGATATCCGTCTGAGGGAATGATCAGACGGACCCCTCGCATGACGCCGGTTCTGACCAGTTATGCGATCAGCAACCCCGCGACCTACGGCTTGCTTGGCATTGCTGGCGACGTCAGACGCGGCAATTCGGGCGGACCCGCCCTTAATAGCCGCGGGCGTGCCGTTGGCGTGCTCAAGGCCAAGATCAACACCGTTGCGGCGCACAAGCTGACGGGACGCGTTCTTCGCGACCTCGGTGTTGTCGTCGAAAACGCGCGGGTACTTCAGTTTCTCAAAGCCTCGCAGACCCGTTACACAATCGACGGAACGGCGGCACCTGAAATGACCGGACGAGACTTATTCAACCAAGGAAGCCGGGCCGTGTATCGGGTTGACTGTCTGGTTCGAGAGTGAAAGCGTGCCGCCTGTTTCGCAACGATGCCTTGCCAAATCGACACCATCCGTGTTCTCCTTACGTCATCTGGACCCGAGGGGCGACTATTCAAGTTGACAAAGGTTCGCTGGGATCATGCTAGAAAACGTATTTAGACGCACGCGCGATATCCGTTTGGCGGTCGTTATTTTGACCGTAGGCGTCGTACACCTTCTGACCTACTTCGCCGCCAGCAGTATCTACGGTCGTGGATCAACGGGAATGTTCGTCGAATACATGATGATACTCGGTATCGCGATGGTTGCATCAGCAGCAATTTTATTCGCCATCGAGACGGTGGTTCTTCGAGATCGGACCGACTCAGAGGGATAGCCGGCAACCCTGAATTAGCCCAGTCGTTTCATAAATTCCCGAACGCCCTGCTCTGCCGCGGCGTCCGGGGTCAATTTTCCCTCTGAAACTGCCTCACGAAGGCCCGCCAAGTCACTTCGATCTCGGAACGCCGCCATGACATGCGCTTGAAGCGCGGCATCGAACCATTGTTGGGCTTGCGCTTGCCGCCGCCGCATATGAAGGCCGGTTTCCCGACGACTCTGATCCAACACCTGAAGCGCGTCCCAAACGCCCTCCAGCCCTTCTTCTTCGAGGGCAGAGGCGGTCAGCGCCATTGGATACCCCTCGGCCTCACCATCGCGCGGGCGGAACAGCCGAAGCGCGGACGCATAGTCTGCGCGCGTCCGGACCGCCGCATCTTTCATGGCCCCATCGGCTTTGTTCACGACGACAACGTCCGCGATTTCCATGACACCCCGTTTAACGCCCTGCAGTTCATCGCCGCCAGCCGGCGCCAGAAGCAGCAGAAACATGTCGGTCATCTGCGCCACGGTCGTCTCCGACTGACCAACCCCGACGGTTTCAACCAAAACCGTGTCGAACCCTGCCGCTTCACAGAGTAAAATTGCTTCGCGCGTGCGACGAGCAACACCGCCCAACTCGCCCCCTGATGGCGAGGGTCGAATAAACGCATTGTTTTGGCGAACCAGCCTTTCCATTCGGGTTTTGTCCCCTAAGATCGCGCCGCCCGCGATGGTTGAGGAAGGGTCAACAGCAAGCACGGCGATCTTCCGACCTCGCTCAATCAGCTGCATCCCAAAGCTCTCAATAAACGTCGACTTTCCGACCCCTGGCGTACCGGAAAGACCAATCCTCATCGCTTGTCCGGAATGGCTGGCCAAAGCGGCAAGTAAATCACCGGCCTGTTGTCGATGATCGCGCCGCGTGGATTCCACCAGAGTGATGGCGCGCGAGAGCGCTCGACGTTGTCCGGCAAGCACGTCATCACGCAGTTTTTTGATCTCAGGGGACAAATTCATCAAACGTACTTAAAATCCGTATTAATCATTATAGCGCAAAACTACACCAATAACGGTATGTCCTGCGCTATCGCGCGAACGGTGTGTTGCGGTCGGTAATCGCGAAGTCGCGGCAAGTCTGGAGCTGACATGAAGAGTTTCAAGAGACTTTTCCAGTGTTTTTGCACAGTTTTCGCCATCGGTGCGCCGAGTCACGCCTTCGGTGCCAGCGGTCATGCCACGCCATTCTCCGCGAATTACGATTTTTACATCGGCGGACTTCCCATCGCTGAAATATCCTTCGATGGGTCGGTCGGCGCGCTAGATTACGCGGCAAAATCTACGGTTCGGACTCGCGGATTGCTCGAATTACTGGTCAGTGGCCGTGTAAAAGCGGGTGCGGAAGGCCATCGCCATACCAAAGGCCACCTCGCCCCGGATCGCTACATCACCCAATACACCACGCGCAACGAAGCCCGTAATGTCAGCATGGCATATTCCGGTGAAGTCGCGAACGTTTCGATCACACCGCCCGAGGCAAAAAAGACCTACGATACAAGTGCTTCGCAGCATCCTGGAACGTTGGACCCCGTAACCGCAGCCGTAACAATGATGAGCCCCAAAGGTTTTCAAGACCTTTGCAATCGCACAATACCGGTGTTCGATGGAAAACGCCGATATGACATCGTCTTGTTGCCCCTGAGCCGTCGCCCGAAAGGGGACAGTGCCCCGGCGCCGTCTTGGAGCTTGCCAACAACGCGCTGTTTTGGCGTTTACGAGCGCATTGCGGGCTTTGAAGGCGATTTACAAGGGTCTCAACGCTACTTCCCATTCGATATTTGGTTCGAGCACAACGACGACGATCTATATCGAATTGTCAGGCTGGCCGGAAAAACGAAGCTCGGCTTCGCGATCGGCACGCTGCGTCAGTAACCTAAAGGCTAACCAATTTAAATCGGCTCGCCTTGAACCGATTTTTTCAAGCGCTCTAGTCCAGCCTCGGCCCCATTGACGTTAGGGTGCAGGTCCTGTGCTGCTCTGAAAGCAGCGTATGCATCGTCTTTTCGATCCAAGCTTTCCATAATCAGCGCGAGGCCGATCATCGCTCCGAAATGACGGGGCTCGAGACGGAGCGCTTCATAGAGGTCAGCCAAGGCGCGGCCCATGTTCTTATCGGCGAAATGAGCGGTAGCGCGGGCATTCCAGCCCTCCGCAAAATCTGGACGGAAAGCAATGAGACGCGAAAAGTGAGCGATCGCCTTCTTGAACTCTTTCTTCCGCATCGCCTTGCGGCCTCGGATCAATAGTAAATCCGCAGAATCGCTGCCAGATTTCGACCAACGCTCAGAGATTTCATCTTCGACCCGAGATGCTTGCCGCTCATCGGCTTCAGCCAAACGCTCAAATAACCCCTCAAGTGTCTCATCTGACAGCTGTTTGGGCTGTTCGGCAGTCGTGACTTCAGTTTCCTCGGCGGCATCATCTTGAGCCAGAGCAGGTGTAACACCCAGGATCAGTGCAAGTGACGCGATCCGCAGCGGTAAAAGCATCGAAAACTCCGTCATCTATCGCCAACCTTCCGTTACGACCCCTCTAGACCATAGAGCAGCTCTCAGGTATCTCGTCGTTTATTGTGGCGGGCCAAAGGCCCTACGAGGAGAAGTATGATGGATGATGCGACGCTCGCCAAGGCTGTCGAGGTTCTTCAGGAGAAAGTGTCCGGCGTAGATGCGTTCGGCGCGACGGTTAAGTTCGATTTTGAGGGTGAAGGCGCGATTCTGGTCGACGGAAACAACGAGCCGCCAACCGTTTCCTCGGACAGCGACTCAGAAGCCGACTGTACCATCACCGCGAACGAAGACACATTCCGCGAGATGATGGACGGGGAATTAGACCCAACCTCCGCTTATATGACCGGAAAAATCAAAATTGACGGCGATATGGGCGCTGCGATGAATGTCGCTCGCATCCTCGGCTGATTAAAACCGATCAAGCATGAGCGAACATCCCGCCTCGGCCGTATTGAATGGCGATCCGCCGGTTGGCGGGGTGTCATCGGTCATCGAAGCCGCTGACGGCGTAAAACTCCGCTTCGCGCATTGGCCGGCAATCGGCGAGGCGCGCGGGGCCATTCTGCTCGCTCAGGGACGCACAGAATACATTGAGAAGGCCTACGAGTGGATTGAAAAGTTCCGCGAACGCGGGCTGCACGTCGCCGCTTTCGACTTTCGCGGACAGGGCCTATCAGAGCGGCTGTTGCCAAATAGGCGGCGCGGATACGTTAAAGACTTTGCTCATTTTCAACGCGACTACGACGCCGCCTACGAGGCATTTCGTAGCGTGATTGGCGACGACACGCCGATGGTCGTTTGCGGACACTCTATGGGGGGATTGGCGACCACGCGGTTTCTTTCGCGGCGTCAGGAACACCTGAAGGGCGCGGTCTTGAGTGCGCCAATGCTGGGTCTTGCCCTCAAGCCGCCTCTGTCATGGCTCGCATATCTCTTGTCGAACACCGCCACAATGCTTGGGTTTGGAGAGCGATATGTTCAAGGGTGCGATGATCGATCCGGACCCGAGCGCGGCTTTGAAGGCAACGTCCTGACGCACGATGCTAAACGCTTTGAACGTCATGCTCAGTTTTGGGAGGACCATCCTGAACTCATCGTCGGCGGGACGACCCAGGGCTGGTTGAGCGCAGCGTACAGCGAGATGAAAAGCGTCGCGTCCTTGCCCGATGAGTGGTTGAACGCGCCAACTCTTATTTTGTCGGCGGATGAAGACACAGTCGTTTCCAACACCGCGCAAGCAAACCTTGCTCGTGCCAATTCTGCTGTTGAAATTCAAAAACTCGCGGGCTCACGACATGAACCCTTGATGGAAGT
>CAZXMX010000006.1:0-5243 GCA_964641645.1 uncultured Neomegalonema sp. | reverse complement strand
GTGCAAAGTTGCGGATACCGAAATCTCCGTTCGAGCCGCTCATATTCGGCAGCCAGAAAGCCATGATCGAACCGGACGTTATGAGCGACGAAGATCGCGTTACCCATGAAAGCCTGAAAGGCATCGGCGACCTCGGAGAAGACCGGTGCATCCGCAACCATCTCATTGCTAATCCCGGTAAGAGCCGTGATATTTTGAGGAATGGATCGCTGAGGATTAATCAGGCTCTGCCAGCGATCAACGATTTCGCCGCCCTGCACCCGAACCGCACCAATCTCCGTCACGCGATGGAATGGAGGCCGTCCGCCAGTCGTTTCAATATCGACAACGACGTAGGGTTGCTCGGGGTCGACGATCCACGCGACCCGGTTCACAGCGACATCAAAACCAAGTTGACGAAGATGCGAAAGCTGGACCAGTTGATTGCGACGTAGCGTATCGTTCTCGGTTTTGATCTCAACCAGCCGCAGGGCATCCTCACGCCAGAGCATAAGATCAGGGAACCCATCTTTGCGATTGGGATAGTCTTGCGCCATGGACCGCAAGATCGCGGCAACTCCCCCTTTGGGTGCGAGCGTGACCAGAGGCTGCACCTCCTCAATCATTTCCTCGCGCCAGCGGAACAGCGCATTCGGCGTACCGTGATGCTCCGCAAAAACCTTGAGTAAGGCACGCATCGCAAGCTCAGGATCGTCAAACAGCGAAACCCGTTCCTCCAGCACCTCGCGGTGCTCCCGATAAAAAGATCCGTTTCGCAGAGATGCTGGCATTCGCTCGAAAGCGTTGTGCAATGCTGCCCCCTCAGCACCGTACAGGGCATCCCAAAACAAGAGGCCAAAGAGCGTCCGCCAAGGCTTATTCTCGGCGTGGCATGCTTCCCAGCCTTCCCTGCGAATAACGTCAATTGCCCCACGCTCTGGGCGACTGCGCTGAGATTCATCGACGCCCAACACGGGAGCCGAGCGCAACATATCTGTGACGGCACTGGTTCGCTTGCCATCAAATTTTCGCGTCAAAAAGTCTTCGGCAAACAAGGCCTCAGAGTCACTGGCTGGATCAGAAATCATAGTCTCCAACCGAGACCGCACCGCTGCACGCTCACCAGCAGCCCAAGCCAGACGGACCGCTCGCTCACCGCATCCTGCCGAGCGTCCACGGTCATATATCGCGCGCGCTGTGGCAAGGTCTCCTAATTTTTCCAATCGCTTACCGAGCGCAAAATACAATTCATCCCTCAACGGTGCTGCCGCTTCACCCCGCTTGGGCCAATTCTCAACGCTGGCCGCGAGACGCAAAACCTCTCCGTCCGCACCATCCGCAAGCTCTGCGATATGGCTGGCATAGAAAAAGCTCTCTTCGGCGTCGGTTCGGGTGTCGAAACGCGCCTCAAAGTCATCGCGAAAATTATGGGTGCGAACCAATCCGAGATCGCGCAAGGCAAACCGCGTCAAGCTTTCTTCAATCCGGCCAAAATAGAGGTACAGCAGATACCGCAACGGCTGCCGCCGTTTCTGCACGACAAACGTCTGACAATCAGCTTCAGAAAAACAATCATCGAACGACAATTCGCTGCGCACCAACTCGACCAATTGCGTTCGTTTCCAACTGCTGCGGACCGGAATGTCCGCTTCAGCCAAGATGACCGAAAGCTCAGTTTTCGGCATCCCGTGCAACGCAGCGCCAAAGTCAGACTCCTCCAATGCAGACAGGAAGCCTGCATCCGTCAATTCAGCGATCGCGGAGGCGCGGTCAGGAACATCGGTATAATTCAGTCGTTCGGTCCGAAAGACGGTTCTCTTACGATTGGCGAGCCGGACGAAAAGTGACTGCGAAGTCACGCTTAAAGCTCGAAAATCTGAAAGCCATTGCCGGGCTTCTACACCAAGAATTTGCGCATTTAGACGCTCGACAAAAGCCAACATCTCGCAGAAATGTGCGAGATGATATCCGGCGGGTAATTCCCGGACGCGCGATTTTTCGGTTGTGGAGGCCTGCACCATTTAACAGCCGATACGAAAGAACAAAGGAAAAACATACTTCTCCGTCCTTTCAATGGCAACGCCCCAGATTAGCCTTTAGCCAAAATCTCCAACGCGGCCAGATGCATCGCCGCGTCCGCTGCCGCAAGGACTTGACCTCCGTCCTGACAATCGCCGCCCTGCCAATTCGTGATAAACCCGCCCGCAGCCTGTATGATCGGGATCATCGCCTGAATGTCGTAAGGTTTGAGGCCAGACTCAACGACAAGATCAATCTGCCCCCGTGCCAACATAGCGAAGCCATAACAGTCGGTGCCGTAGCGGGTGAGCCGCGTGCGCTCGGACAAGGCGGAAAACCGATCAGAGTCTTCGCGAGTGGCAAACGCATCAGGAGCGGTGGAACACATCACTGCATCGGCTAAATCACTACAGCGCCTTGTTTGCAAACGAACTTCGCGGCCTCCACGTTGGCAAAGTGACGTCATTAAGTGATCCGTCGTCACGCCCACATACCGCTCGCCGGTATAGGGCTGATCCATCACGCCAATGACTGGTCGCGAACCGTCATTAAGCGCGATCAAGACTCCCCAAGTCGGCAAGCCGCACATGAAGGCTCGCGTGCCGTCGATTGGGTCAATGACCCACGTTCGCCCGGAAGTTCCCTTGGTGTTGTTGTGCTCTTCGCCCAGAACGCCGTCGAGAGGGCGCTTATCGGCGAGGATCGACCGGATAACGGTTTCGACTTCTTTGTCAGCCACCGTAACCGGGTCGAACGCGCCGTCTCCGGCGCGCTTGTTTCCGATCTGAAGGGCCTCGGATCGGAAATGCCGCAAAGCCACCGCGCGCGCTGCTTCAGCGAGTTCCTTGGCGAGCTCAACGTCACTCGCAAGATCCGGAACGGCAACGTTCATCCAAAATCTCTCTGGTTTGTAGCGCCCGAACTCGGATTTTTTAGAGAGGCTTAGGCCGCTTTTGTAAGCGACCGCGTCAACTCAAATAAGCGGCGACGAGGCTCTTCCGGCAAACGGAAGTAGCAGCGCACCAACTCAAGGGCTTCCTTGTCCGTAAACAGGTCAGCGGCCGGAGCTTCGGCTTTATCAACAGCTTCGACATTCGTGCCGTCCGCCGTCTCATTTTCGTTTGCAGGCTCGTCAACGGCCTCAAAGAAAAACGCTACGGGCACATCAAGCGCTTTTGAGATTTCATAGAGACGGCTCGCCGATACGCGGTTCATGCCAGTCTCGTATTTTTGGATCTGCTGGAACTTGATACCAACAGCTTCCCCGAGCTGTTGTTGCGTCATTCCAACCATCCAACGACGACGGCGGATGCGTTGTCCGACGTGGACGTCTACATGATGTTTCATAGCTTTTCACCCTTCAGAGCTGTAGCAGTGCGTTTCGCGCGTATTAACCAGTCGCAAACCTTAAGCCAGCTCTCGGTTTTGGCGATCACTCGCCTATCACGAGAAAGAAAGGCAAAGATTTTCCGTGCCTTACCAAACTTACTAGACAAGAAATATTCTTTTCGCCAGAACGCTTTGTCCAAATTTTCGCAAGATTAATCTCGAATTGCGACTCAATCCTAAGGTTACTTATCAGGCAGAAGCCGCTGTACGCGCCTCACGTTTCCGCTCATGCGGATCAAGATGTCGTTTGCGGAGGCGAATATGGTTCGGGGTTACCTCAACCAATTCATCGTCATCGATGTAGGCGATGGCTTGTTCCAGCGACATCCGAACAGGCGTCGTCAGCACCACAGCCTCGTCTTTACCGGACGCGCGGATGTTCGTGAGCTTCTTACCTTTCAACGGATTGACCTCGAGGTCATTACCCCGTGAGTGCTCTCCGATGATCATGCCCTCGTACACTTGCTCGCCGGACCCGATGAAGAGTTTGCCGCGATCCTCAAGGTTGAAGAGCGCAAACGGCACAGAGTCCCCTTGGTTCATCGCGATCAGCACACCAGCCCGGCGGCCTTGAATCGCACCTTTAAAAGCAGCCCAATCGTGGAAAACCCGGTTCATCACGCCGGTTCCGCGTGTGTCCGTCAGGAACTCACCGTGATACCCGATCAAACCGCGCGCCGGGGCATGAGCGATGATGCGGGTTTTGCCGGCACCGGCTGATTTCATCTCAACGACATCGCCTTTTCGTTGGGCGAGCTTTTCAACCACGACGCCGGAATACTGCTCATCAACGTCGATGGTCACTTCCTCAATTGGTTCAAGCGTTTGGCCGCCCTCTTCGCGGAACAAAACCCGAGGGCGCGAGATCGAAAGCTCAAAGCCCTCCCGCCGCATCGTCTCGATCAAGACACCCATCTGCAGCTCGCCGCGTCCGGCAACCTCGAAGGCTTCGCCGCCCGGTGTATCGCCGATCCGGATTGCGACGTTGGATTCCGCTTCTTGCAAGAGGCGATCCCGGATCACACGAGATTGAACTTTCTTGCCATCTCTTCCCGCCAAAGGACTGGAATTAATACCAAACGTCACCGTAATCGTTGGTGGATCAATCGGCTGAGCTTCCAATGCTTCGGTTACCGCCGCATCGCAAAGCGTATCCGCAACGGTCGCCTTCGACATGCCCGCCAGCGCAACAATGTCGCCCGCCTTGGCCTCGTCAATCGGCTGCTGACCCAAACCGCGAAACGCCAAAATCTTCGTCACGCGAAAGCGCTCAATCTCGGAGCCATCAACTGATAACGCCTTGATATTCTCGCCCGTTTTCAACGTGCCCGTCTCAACCCGACCCGTCAAAATCCGCCCAATAAACGGGTCAGATCCCAGCGTTGTCGCCAGCATTTTGAACGGCTCATCAGCCTGTTTCACCTGCTTGGGCGGCTCAACATGGGCCATAATTAGCTTGAACAGCGGGATCAGATCTTCCCGATCCCCTTCCAGCGACTCCGACGCCCAACCCGAACGGCCAGACGCATAAAGCACAGGAAAATCAAGTTGCTCGTCGCTTGCGCCAAGGCTAGCAAACAAGTCAAAAACCTCGTCCAAAGCCCGGTCCGGCTCGGCGTCCGACTTATCAACCTTGTTCAAAACCACCATCGGCTTGAGGCCCAGCGCCAGCGCCTTTGAGGTCACAAATTTCGTCTGAGGCATCGGCCCTTCGGCGGCATCGACCAGCAGAACCACGCCATCGACCATCGAAAGAATCCGCTCAACCTCGCCGCCAAAATCGGCGTGGCCCGGCGTATCGACGATATTGACCCGCGCGCCTTCATACTCGACAGACGTACATTTCGCGAGGATGG
>CAZXMX010000005.1:35269-43137 GCA_964641645.1 uncultured Neomegalonema sp. | reverse complement strand
AAGTGACCAATATCCTCGCTGTCCTCCACATAACATTTGGCGATCAAGTCCCAATCACCGCTGGTCGAGTGGATTTCAGACGCGATATGCGCGTCCGCAATGTCGGCCGCGACGTCATAGGCGCGCCCCAACTCACATTTTATGTTCACAAAAAAGCACTGCATGACGGAGTTGTCTCACGGTTTGGAAACGGATTCCACCTCGTTCGTGCTATATTACTTTTCAAATTTCAACTCGATGGGGGCATTATGGCAGAGAAACACTGTCGTCACGCAAGCGTCGTCGCCTCCCGCCCGAAATCGGAGGGGAGTTCTCAAACGCAAAGCGGTCGAAACGCGCGTACAGATTTATCAGGCGGACGCTCGATCCTTGAATCGGCCAACACCAGATGAGGCGAGATCGCAGCCTCGCAGACGATCCACCACATCGACCGCCCCGTCTTCTGCCGTGCGCGGCGCAACAGTCGCATCCCATGGCGCGGTAAGTTTTCGAGCAATGCCCGTAACGCCGTCATTCGCCGCAACAGCTCCTGCGTCGAAGGCACATCATCGACAGGGCTGACCAACCTTTTGAAAGGCAGCGAGGCAGGATGCAGTTCCAGCGCCCTCCCGCCGTTCCTCGCAGCGACACACGCGGCAACAACAACGAGACTTTGCGCCGCCAGCTCAGCGCGGGTGACGAGCGACACGAGAAACACCCGCAACCAACGAGGCACCTCAATGCGGAGCGGCCCACCGGACATCAACCCAACAAGTGCCAACCACCCCGCCAAAAGGCGAAGCAGCTTGGCTCGCTGAGTTTCTAATGCCCGTTCCGTCTCCACTCTCTTCATCACCTCTTGAAATATCAATCGGCAAATTGGAACATAAAAAGAACATTTGTCAAGCGAAAATTTCCAAACCGAGATCGCTCAGACCTCAATCATAGCTGTGCCCGGCACGCAGCCCTTCGCGAACGCGGTGCGCGATGTCGAGAAACTCTTGGCTCTCTCGAATATCAAGGGGGCGCTCTTTCGGCAGCGTCGACTCGATCACGTCGGTTACACGCCCCGGACGCGGCGACATGACGACGATTTTTGTGGAGAGGTAAACCGCCTCGGGGATCGAGTGGGTGACGAAGCAAATCGTTTTGTTGGTCCGATCCCAAAGCTGCAGCAATTGCTCATTGAGGTGATCGCGGACGATCTCGTCCAGTGCACCGAAGGGTTCATCCATAAGCAACAGGTCCGCATCAAAGGCCAGCGCGCGGGCAATCGACGCGCGTTGTTGCATCCCTCCAGAAAGCTGCCACGGGAATTTCTTGCCGAAACCTTTGAGATCAACAAGCTCCAACACCCGCTCAATACGTTCATTCCGCTCGCCTTTACCGATGCCCATAATTTCGAGCGGCAGCGCGATGTTCTTAGCAATTGTCCGCCACGGATACAGCCCCGCTGCTTGGAAGACATAACCATAAGCACGGTCGAGCCGGGCTTGTTCCGGCGAGACGCCGTTGACCGTGATCTCGCCGCCCGTTGGTTGCTCAAGGTCGGCGATGACCCGCAGGAACGTGGTCTTGCCGCAGCCGCTCGGTCCGATGAAGGAAACGAACTCGCCCTTATCGATGTTGAGATCGACGTCAGACAGCGCATGGACGGGTCCATCGTTGGTTTGGAAGGTAAGGGAGAGTTTTTCGGCGGAAACGACACTGTTCATCTATGCAATCCAAGTCGCTCGATCTCTTCAACAGTCTCCTTACTCTCTTTCAGACCGAACCCTGTCAATGCGCGCAGTTCTTTGATGGCCTCAATTTTTTGATTCTCGCGAATGCTGGCTAGAACTCGCTCACGCCCCGCCGGATCGAGCCAATCGAGGATTTCACCAGCCGATTTGTTCCAGAGATTGTTCGGGGCTTCTAAACCGCCGCCGTCACCTTCATGCGGGTTTCGGTGCTCGAGGTCTTCGACGTACTCCTTAGCCGCCTTTAGACTCCATCCGGTGTGGTCGCGCAGCTCCTTGACGGCACTGATTTTCCCATGCTGTTCGAACGTTCGGCGAAGCCGATCATCCATATCCCCGTCAACGCGATCCACGGCACCACCCGACATGGGTTCGACATGCCGTGTCTCATGGATCCCAGAACGCGACGGCTTAAATTTTCCGCCGCGACGCAGTTTCTGGAAAACGATGAATGCAACAAAAACAACAAGAGCTGCGATGAGCCAAATTGGCATGGGTTAGTTTTCCTTTTCGCGTTACTCAGGCGAAGGACTGATGAAGGATAAAGACTCTCTCTTGTCGATGGTCAGGTCCACGTCCGACAGCGCATGGACGGGACCGTCGTTGGTCTCAAGGGTGAGCGATAGGGATTCGGCGGAGATGACTCCCGTACAAACCATGACCGAAAAGCCGCCACAATAAATCGGATTGAAATAGGATTTACGGTCAGGATCATGCCGCAAGCTGTATCAACGAGAAGGCTTTCTCAGCAATCTGCCAATTTGCAAAGGGACGAAAAGCTTCGCGCCGACTTATTAGATTTATCGTCTCGCTGATATTTCGATTCTCCGAGTGATCTTGTTTGATGATCGCTGCACTACCTTTGAAGAAGCGCCTCCTATCTGCCTCTGTATATTCTCCCAAAGAGACATATTTTTGATTGTCACGCTCCCTCAAATTGTCAAACACAATGCAGGGGAAACTGTCGTCTGGAATTCCATATTCCTTCGCAATGTGTTGAGACAATTGAACGTTAAATTCCTTCGGTACCTCGCCGCTGTTCAGGCGGGTATCGTCGTCGATTTCCACCGGAACGCACAAATGCCAAAACTCTCCCGTATCGTCGTTGATTTGCTTCCACGCTGAAAATATCCACTGGTTCATAGTAGGCGCGTACCCATCAGACAAATAGATCGATACAATCTTATTTTTTTCTTTTAGCTGCCTAATTTCACCCAGAGAATTGATAGCATGCATCGTACTTTATCCTTCCCTTAAACCCCACTCGGAATGTTCATCGGATCGCGCTGCACGCCTTTAGGGGCGGTGACTTCTTTCCATTTGGATAGGGCTTGGTTCACCGCAGGGAAGGCGGGGCGCGGGACAAACTTGCCTCGGCCCGGCTGGGGTTGGCTGTTTTGGCCATAGGCCCAAATTACATCGCCGCGCGACAGCGTATAGCGGGCCTGCGCCGTCACTTCGAAGCCTTCGAAGACGTTGTAATCGATGATCGATTTTTGCGTGGTCGCGCTGACGGTCTTCGACAATTTCGGGTCCCAGACCACCACATCGGCATCCGCGCCCACCGCAATAGCGCCCTTTTGCGGGTAGACATTGAGAATCTTGGCGATGTTGGTCGAGGTCGCCGCGACGAACTCATTCGGCGTAATCCGCCCGGTCTCGACGCCCTTGGTCCACAGTACCGACAGGCGTTCTTCGAGGCCCCCCGTCCCGTTCGGGATCATCGGAAAGCCACTGTCGCCCATGTGCTTTTGCTCGGTGGTAAAGGCCGCGTGGTCGGTGGCCACGACTTGCAGCGACCCCGCCGACAGTCCCGCCCAGAGCGACGCTTGATGCTCCTTATTGCGGAACGGCGGCGACATCACGCGGCGCGCGGCGTATTCCCAATCCTTGTTGAAGTACTCGCTCTCATCGAGGGTCAGGTGTTGGATCAGCGGCTCGCCGTAAACCCGCATCCCTTTTTGACGCGCACGGCGGATGGCTTCATGGGCTTGTTCACAGGACACATGCACGATGTAGAGCGGCACGCCCGCCGCGTCGGCAATCATAATCGCGCGGTTCGCGGCTTCGCCTTCGACTTCGGGCGGACGCGAGTACGCGTGGCCCTCTGGCCCCGTGATCCCCTCGTTCATGTATTTTTCTTGCAGCGCAGCCACGACGTCGCCGTTCTCGGCATGGACCAGCGGCAACGCTCCGAGCGAGGCGCAACGCGAGAACGAGGCGTACATCTCGTCGTCCTCGATCATCAACGCGCCCTTGTAGGCCATGAAGTGCTTGAAGGTATTCACCCCGCGCTTCACGACCTGTTCCATCTCATTGAAGATGGTCTCGTTCCAGCCAGTAATCGCCATGTGATAGGAAAAATCGGCGCAGCATTGCGGGGCGGTTTTCTTATCCCAAGCATCGACCGCATTGACCAGTGAGCCGTCTTCGCCCGGCAAGACGAAATCAACGATCATCGTGGTGCCGCCCGCCGCCGCCGCGAAGGTGCCGGACTCGAAAGTCTCAGCAGCGGTGGTTCCCATGAACGGCATCTCTAAGTGCGTATGAGGGTCGATCCCGCCGGGGATGACGTAGGCGTCGGAAGCGTCGATGGTCTCGTCGCCCTTCAGGTTTTGCCCGATCTCAATGATCTTGCCGCCATCAATGAGGACGTCTGCAGTGTACGAGCGATCAGCGGTAACAATCGTGCCGCCCTTGATAACTTTGGTCATGTGTCGATCCCCTTTAACTAGAGGATGAGAGCGCCAGAACCGGCACTTCACCCACTTCGATCCTGCGATAGTTCACGAATGCAGTGCATTCGATCAATGCCAGCCATTGTTCCGGGCATCGCATCTTAAAATTAGAATAATTCTCGATCTCAACCGTAACAACATTCCCCGAAACTGCATGCACAGACGTCATACCATCGTCCGGGCAATCGAGCGACGTCATGCAATCAATCCAAGCATCCATATTGCGTCCATAAAAGTCTGGAAAACCAAATGCACTCGCGAAAACTGAATGAAAGCTGTCCCAATTCCTAATTATGCTGGCATCAATTTTCACGACAACCAATTGATGCTCCCTTCTAATCTATTCAAACCAAGTGCGCGCCCGGACGGGCACATCTTTGCAGGATCAACATTACCCCAGCTTATCGACAAACCATTTTCCATCAGCGTTTCGCTCGGCACCGTGACTGTCCGGTATAGAACCGATTTGTCGAAGACTGCTGTCACGTTCAATTATGTGACCCAGCCCCACCGCGAAGAAATCCTCAGCAGATTGTTTGTGATCCGACTCTCCGCAAAGAAACGAAAAATCGCCATCCTCATGCACGACGTAGTTTACCGAGCGAGAATTCTCAAAGACATGGCGGCAGACGAACACTCTTAAATTTGAGGGCAAGTTCTCAAACTTCACCCAACAATCTCCGCCGTCTCAACGACCGCGTGGAACAGCACTTCCGCACCCGCCGTACTCCAGTCCTTCGAGATGTCTTCCGCTTCGTTATGCGAGAGGCCATCAACGCAAGGACACATCACCATCGCGGTTGGGTACATGCGGTTGACCCAACACGCATCGTGGCCTGCGCCGGAAACGATATTGCGGTGCGAGTGACCGAGTCGTTCCGCGGCATCGCGCACGGCGGTCACACAGCCCTCATCAAACTCAACCGGATCAAAGCCACCGACTTTTTCCAGTTCAACTTCGAGTCCCATCTCGTCGCAAATCTTCCTCGCGCCGACGGCGAGGCGCGCCTCCATGTCTTCAATCGTCGCCAAAACGGGCGAGCGGAAATCGACCGTGAAGACGCACTTGCCGGGGATTACGTTGCGCGAGTTAGGATAAACGTCGATATGGCCCGCCGCGCCCACCGCATCGGGCTTGTGTGACCAAGCAATCTCGTCCACCAACTCCAGTATCCGCGCCATACCAAGGCCCGCGTTTTTCCGCATCGGCATCGGAGTGGAGCCGGTGTGACTATCGCGCCCCGTCACCGTCACCTGCGTCCACGACAAACCCTGCCCGTGTGTGACGACACCAACGTCGATGCCCTCTGCTTCCAGAATCGGACCTTGCTCAATGTGAAGTTCAAAGAAGGCGTGCATCTTGCGCTCGCCAACGGCTTCGTCGCCGCGCCAACCGATGCGCTTCAATTCATCACCGAATTTCAGACCCGCCGCGTCTTCTTTCGCATAAGCATCTTCCTGCGAGAGCATTCCGGCAAACACCGCCGAGGCCATCATCGCGGGCGCAAACCGCGTGCCTTCTTCGTTCGTCCAGTTCACCACACAAACCGGATGTTTGGTCTTGATGTTGAGATCATTGAGCGTGCGCACGATCTCCAACCCGCCCAAAACGCCAAGCACCCCGTCATACCGGCCTCCGGTCGGCTGCGTATCGAGGTGAGAGCCGACCATCACCGGCAGCGCATCCGCGTCCTCGCCAGGTCGCACCGCAAACATCGTCCCCATCTGATCGACGCCGACGGTGCAACCCGCTTCCTCAGCCCAGCGCTGGAACAGTGCCCTGCCCTCACCGTCTTCATCCGTGACCGTTTGACGATTCGAGCCGCCCGCAACGCCCGGGCCGATTTTCGCAATTTCGTGGATCGAATCCCAAAGGCGGTCCCCATTGATGCGAAGGTTTTCTCCCGGTGCTGGCATTCTGATCCCCTGAACTTGACGTACACGTCAGATATCTGGAAAGTCGCAACTGGCCGTCGCAAAAGTTTTCCATTCGGTCAAAACATGAACAGGCCATCTGCGAGTGGTCAAGCCGAAATTGGGAAACCCATCCATGGCCATCGCCGAAACAGGCCCCGCAAGAGCGACGAAAACGCGAAGGCGCACCCGCATTCAGCGTGAGAAAGAAGAGATCATCCTTGATGCGGCCCTGAATCTGTTCTCAGCGAAAGGTTTTGACGGCCCCACAGTTGATCAAATCGCGACAGCGGCAGGCATGTCGAAACCCAATCTGCTCTACTATTTTGCCCGCAAAGAAGACGTGTACGGGGCCTTGCTCGATCGTCTGTTGGAAACTTGGCTCGAACCTCTGATCGCACTCAATCCAGAGGGTGATCCAATCGAGGAATTGCGCGGGTATCTGCGTCGAAAGCTGGATATGTCCCGCACACAGCCCCGCGAGTCCCGGCTCTTTGCCAATGAAATTCTACAAGGTGCCCCGCGCGTTCGACCGTCTCTGAGGGGGCCATTGCGTGCTCTCGTCACTGAAAAAGCTGCCGTGATCCAAGGATGGATTGACGCCGGTCGCTTGGCAAAAGTCGATCCCACCCATCTCATTTTCGCGATCTGGTCGACGACGCAACACTACGCCGATTTCGAAGTACAAGTTCGCGCAGTGACACAGCCAGAGGGCGATGAGCACTATGATACCGCTTTAAAAACACTCGAAACGTTGTTCTTGGATGGTCTCAGGGTCCGATAGCTATCCGAGCCATTTTCCCAATCGTTCTGCGGCTTTCTCTACCGTTTCTCGCGAACCTGCAAAGCTGAGCCGCATGGTCTGATGGCCTCGCGCCGGATCAAAATCGACGCCCGGTACGGCTGCAACACCCGCTTCTTTCAACATTCTATTGGCAAACGCGACACTGTCGTTTGTGAGCCGCGAGACATCGCCGTACAGATAGAACGCGCCGTCCGCTGGCGCGAAATCAGCGAAACCGAGGGAAGGAAGCGCATCGAGCAACAGCCTCCGATTGGCGCTGTAGACCTCCAAATTTGCGCTCAGTTCATCTTCGCAATCCATCGCCGCGAGTGCCGCGACCTGACTGATGTGTGGCGGACAGATAAAATGGTTTTGCGCGAGCCTCTCGACCGTTCTCAGCAACGCTTCTGGCACAACCATCCAGCCAATCCGCCATCCCGTCATGCAATAGTATTTTGAGAAACTGTTGATGACGATGGCATTTGGACTGAGCGCGAGCGCAGTTGTCGGGCGAATATCGTAGGTGAGACGATCGTAAATCTCGTCCGAGATAAACGTGGTGTCGTGCGCATCGCAATCATCGATCAATGCCTGCATTTTCTCACGCGAGAGCATCGTCCCTGTTGGATTTGCAGGGCTGGCCGCAAGCAGCGCTTTGATTGGCCCGTTTTTACGCGCCGTTGCCAAGAGTGAAGGGGTTGGCTGATACCCGTC
>CAZXMX010000005.1:14044-35169 GCA_964641645.1 uncultured Neomegalonema sp. | reverse complement strand
AGGCCCAGCGCCTCAGTATAGCCCATCGTTTTTCCGCCACGAAGCGCCTCTATCGCGGCTTCTCGCGCCCTTGCAGGCGCCGGAGTACCCGGCTGCCCAACCTCAAGGTGGGCGATATCACGGCCAGCGGCTTCTTCAGCGACGGCGGCGGCCATCACGTCCATGGCGATGAAAGCGTCCACTTGGCTGCGGGACGATGGGATAAGGGGCGTTTTTTGACTCACAAAGGGAACCTCGCGATTGTGAGGACTGTTGGCTTGCAGAATGGGACGCCTGCACAGCATACTTCGGCCAGGCGTTCTGCAAGAGTTTATCTACCTGAAGCCATGGCCCAATCGAGAGGCATTATGCAATTTTCTCCGCGGTTTTTTAGTGTTCTTCGCAAAGCGGTTCGAGTGTTACCCGCAATTGCGCTGTGTGTGGCGAGCACGCAATCCTCTGCCATGTCGTTCGTGCGGGACGCTGAGATCGAAGCAACTTTGAAGCGGATGAGCACGCCGATCTTTCGAGCAGCGGGAATTACACCCGACAGTATCAAAATTTTCCTCGTTCAAGACGATTCCCTGAATGCCTTCGTTTTTGGGCGAAATATGGTGTTTCACACCGGCTTGTTGGAGAAACTTGAGTCACCGGAAGAACTTTTAGGCGTCATTGCTCACGAAACCGGCCATATTGCTGGCGGTCATGGAGCTCAGCGAAGCGAAGCGGCCCGAAACGCCCGCGGCCCCTTACTTTTGGGGACAATACTCGGAATTGCAGCAGCGGCGGCGGGTTCAGGCGGCGCGGGGGCAGCGATCATCGCCGGAAGCCAGACAGTCGCTCAGCGCAATCTGCTCAGCTACAATCGAGGCCAAGAAAGCTCGGCTGACCAAGCCGCTATCGGTTACCTTGAATCGGTTGGTGTTGATCCCAAGGGGATGTTGGAAACGCTTGAACGCCTCAAGGCTGTTGAGATCGTAACGGTGGGAAATCCAAACCCCTATACGTCAACACACCCCCTCTCTAGCCAGCGGATTTCACTTCTCAGGCAACGTGTTGCAAGATCAACTTCACGTGGCGTCTCGTTAAATGCTGACACCATCTACTGGCACACAAGAATGCGCGCCAAACTACGAGGCTTCCTCGACAACCCGATCCGATCACTGCAAAAAACACCTGCTACTGACCGATCAGAATCTGCAACGCTGGTTCGCGCGGTTGCATACCACCGCAGTCCTGATCTACCGGCGGCGCTACGCGAAGTTGACACCCTCATTCAACAGCGCCCTAACGACGCCTACTACCATGAACTCAAAGGGCAAATCCTCTTCGAAAGTGGGTCCGCGCAAGAGGCCGTCCAATCCTACGAGCGTGCCGTCGCCTTGGCGCCGAACGAACCGCTGTTGCTGGTCGCATATGGCCGCTCGTTGCTCGCGTTGCCGGGTGATGGAAACGTGCAAGAGGCCCGAAAGGTCCTGCTCGCCGCAACCCGTGAAGAGAAACTCAACTCAGAAGCTTGGCGAAATCTTTCTCAAGCGGAATCGCGGCTTGGCAATGCGTTGGGGGCTAATTTAGCAACGGCAGAGTTTCAGGCTCTCCGAGGGTCGCTCAAAGCCGCAAAACGCAATGCGACACAGGTTCAAAAAGACGCGCCGACCGGGTCTCCAGCGTGGATCAGAGCCGGTGACATCATCGCCGCAGTGGATCGTGCACAAAAAAACCGCTAGGCTGGCGGCAACTTTAAAGGGCGGATCAACCGCCGTATCGAAACGAGGTAGAGACCATGTTCGACAAAATTGCAGCCGCGTTCAGCGTCGTTGCGCTCGGCGCTGCCGGCTATGCTGTTTTCCAGACCGGTAAAATGACCGGCACAGTTCAACGAACTGCTGCTGCGCTTTCGGCTCAATCTTCTGGTGGAGCTTCGGGCCAAACGGCTGTTGTCGATGCTGCGGCCATCGAAAAATACATGGCTGAGAACCCTGTTTCTGACAAAGTCATCGAAGCCTATTTGCGCGCTCATCCTGAAGTCGTCGTCGCCTCGCTGGAAAAATTTCAACGCGATCAGCGTGAAGCGCAACAGCAAGCACAGGCGCAGGCGGATCTGAGCCTCGTCTCAGACAACCAAAAAGAGATTTTTGAAGATGGATACTCTTTAGTCGCTGGCAATCCGGACGGTGATATCACGCTCGTCGAATTCAGCGATTATAACTGCGGCTATTGCAAGCGCGCCCACAGCGTCGTGGCCGATTTCATCGAATCCGACGGAAACATTCGTCTCGTCGTGAAAGAATTCCCGATTCTTGGGCCGGGCTCCACACTGGCGGGTCGCGCCGCTTTGGCTTCCACAATGCAGGATGAAGCAGAGAAATACGGCGCATTTAACGACGCGCTGATGAAGCATCGCGGCTCTCACAGCGAGGCGACGGTGATGAGGATCGCTGCCAGCGTTGGATTGGATGTCGAGCAACTCGAAGTCGATATGAAATCCTCTGAAGTTGATGCCATGGTGAGGCGGACCTCAGAGTTGGCTCAAAAGCTGTCGATCAACGGAACGCCCGCTTTTATCCTCGGAAATCAGGTAGTTCGCGGCTTTGTTCCAGTTGAGGAGCTTGCACGCCTCGCCAAGGTAGCGCGATCAAGCTAGTCACCCATGTTGCTTAAACGGGAACTCGCAATCGCGGTTGCGAGAAGCGGTTCCCTGTTTGCAATAAATGCTCTATCACGCCGCTAGGAATAGTTCGAGGCGCTGATTTATGAGCAATGACAAGACAGATGCAGATATCGCCTTCGTGCGCGCACTGGCTCAAATCCTCAACGAAAACAACCTTGGCGAGATCGAGGTTGAAAGAGAATTTGGAGAAGATGACGAACTCAAAGTCCGTTTGACACGCACGGCCCCTGCTGCTGTTCAGGCAGCACCTATCGCGGCAGCACCGGCTCTCGCTCCGGCGGCAACACCCCAGGTACCCATCGCGGCGGTAGCAGCGCCATCCGGCGAACCCAGTACAGCGCCTGCTGCCGAAGCTGGTGCAGTCCCATCGCCGATGGTTGGCACAGTTTATCTCGCACCAGAACCTGATGCCGCGAGTTTCGTGAAGGTCGGTGACACGGTGACCCAAGGCCAGACAATCCTGATTATCGAAGCCATGAAAACGATGAACCAAATTCCGGCTCCACATTCGGGCACCATCACGGCAATCCTCGTTGATGACGCCGAACCTGTGGAGTTTGGTTCGGCCCTGATGACGATCGTCTGATGTTCGACAAAATCCTGATTGCAAACCGGGGTGAGATCGCGCTGAGAATTCAGCGTGCTTGTCGCGAAATGGGCATTACCTCGGTCGCCGCGCATTCCACCGCTGATGTCGATGCGATGCATGTTCGGCTCGCGGACGAAAGCGTTTGTATTGGGCCGCCGAAAGCGAGCGAGAGCTATCTCAACATCCCTGCGCTCATCACCGCCTGTGAGTTGACAGGGGCGCAAGCGGTCCATCCCGGTTATGGCTTTTTGTCCGAGAACGCGAATTTCTCTCGCATCGTCAGCGAGCATAATATCGCGTTCATCGGTCCCACCGCCGACCACATCACGATGATGGGTGACAAAATTACCGCCAAAGAGACGATGAAGCGTCTCGGCGTGCCGGTCGTACCCGGCTCGGATGGCGCGATCCGCGAGGATGATGAAGCAAAGCGCGTGGCGGCGGAGATCGGCTATCCGGTCCTCGTCAAAGCGGCATCCGGAGGCGGTGGCCGCGGGATGAAGGTCGCCGAAACTGAAGCAGACCTATCAAATGCTCTATCGACGGCGCGCACCGAGGCCAAAGCAGGCTTTGGTGACGAGACGGTCTACCTCGAAAAATACCTCGGCAAACCGCGCCATATCGAAATTCAAGTCATGGCTGACAGCCATGGCAATGTCGTCCATCTGGGCGAACGCGATTGCTCGCTGCAACGACGTCACCAAAAAGTCCTCGAAGAAGCCCCCGGCCCCTGCATTACCGAAAAAGAGCGCAACGACATCGGCATGCGCTGCGCAAACGCGCTAAAAGAAATTGGATATCTCGGCGCCGGAACCATCGAATTTCTTTATGAGAATGGCGAGTTCTATTTCATCGAAATGAACACGCGCCTTCAGGTCGAGCATCCTGTGACCGAAATGATCTATGGCGTGGATCTGGTTCGCGAGCAGATCCGCGTGGCTTACGGCGAAGAACTGTCGTTCAAACAAGAAGATCTGATCCCGAACGGCCATGCGATCGAATGTCGCATCAACGCCGAGAACGCCCATACTTTTGCCCCCTCTCCTGGAACCGTTCAACGCTATCATCCCCCGGGAGGCCTTGGCGTCAGGATGGACTCAGGCATCTACGCCGGGTACCGGATCCCGCCCTACTATGACAGCCTGATTGGCAAACTCATTGTGCATGGCCGGGACCGCCCGGAATGCGTGGCGAGGCTCCGCCGGGCGCTGGCGGAAACGATTATTGATGGCGTTGAGACGACTGTACCCCTCTTCCATGCCTTGCTCGACTCGCCCGATGTTGTCACCGGCGATTACGATATTCACTGGCTCGAACACTGGTTGAGTGCCAAGCTCCCCGGAGAATGACAGAAACATTAGACCTTTCTGCCGAACTTCTTCTCAGTGCCTACGCCGCTGGCATCTTTCCGATGGGCAGCGACAGCGACCCTGAAACGCTCTACTGGGTCGATCCACCCATGCGCGGTGTCCTGCCGCTCAACGGACTTCATGTCTCCAAATCGCTCCGCAAGCGGATCAGGCGCGGTGATTTTGAGGTCAGGCTCAACCATGACTTCGCGAACACCATGCGGGATTGCGCAGATCGCTCCGAGACGTGGATCAACGACGTGATCGTTGATGCCTATGGCGACCTGCATAAACGGGGCTTCGCGCATAGCGTCGAGACTTGGCAAAATGGCGAACGGGTTGGCGGGCTTTATGGTGTGAGCCTCGGCGCGGGTTTCTTTGGCGAAAGCATGTTCAGCCGCGCAACAGATGCCAGCAAGGTTGCCTTGGTTTGGCTGGTGGCTCGGCTCCGGGTCGGCGGGTATCGCTTACTCGACACTCAGTTCACGACCGACCATCTGGAAACGCTCGGAGCGATCGAGATTTCGCGCAAAGATTACAAAGCTCAACTCGGATTAGCGATCAGCACAGCGGCGAAGTTCCACGAACTCGACGAAGCAACCCCCTCAGAAGACATCCTCCGTCTCGCGACCGAGGACTAAGATTAATTCGAATCAACGGCGTGGGAGAGCATCGCCGCATACGGTGCGATCGTCGCGGCTTCCCTGTGCGTTGAGCGCATCACGATCTTAGGGGCGCAACCAGCATCAAAGGCCTCTCTCCAGCGCGCCGCACAAAGGCACCAACGATCTCCAGGCTTTAATCCTGCGAATCCAAACTCAGGCCTCGGCGTGGATAGATCATTGCCGCGCGATTTCGAGAACTCCAAGAACTCTGCCGTCATCAACGCACAAACCGTATGCGCACCCGCATCTGAGACATGCGCCTCACAACACCCGTTTCTCAAAAACCCGGTGATCGGATCGAGCGAGCACGGCTCCAACTTTTCCCCGAGTAAGTTGACCGAAGGGGCAGTGCCTTCCGGCAGGGTCTTATCCTCTGATTCAGCCAAGCCAAAATCCTCTGTATCGCTGCGTTAGCATTTTAACACGAACGCTCTTGGCGTAGAACCTACGCACATCCGACACAACGAGATATAAAGTTTAGGGAGAATTTCAATGGCTGACGGAATGTTTGAAAAAGGGTTGGAGCAACGCAAGAGCACCCTCGGTGCCGAATATATCGAGAAAAATCTCGCCGCCGCCGACGATTTTACCCTGCCTTTTCAAAAGGCGATGACAGAGTGGTGTTGGGGGTTCGGCTGGGGCGACGATGTCATCCCAGCGAAGACGCGCTCAATGATGAACCTTGCGATGCTCGGCGCGCTCAGCCGCCCGCACGAATGGGAAATCCACTTGCGCGGCGCGATCACAAATGGCGTCACGAAAGAAGAAATTCGCGCCATCATTCATGTCGTTGGCATCTATGCTGGCGTTCCGCTCTCCCTCGAATGCTTCCGCATCGCCCGCCGTGTCCTTGAAGAAGAAGGGATGCTCTGACAGGCGCTGGTTGACGTGGCCATCGCAGGGTTGAAAGGTGCGATGGCCACGTAAGAAGGAAGCCCGATGACTCTCACCGGAAACTGGTCGTACCCCACCACCATTAAGTTTGGGGCTGGCCGTATTGTCGAATTGCCAGAGGCTTGTGCGGCGGCAGGCATGAAGAAGCCGTTGCTCGTCACGGATAAGGGCCTCGCGGATTTGCCGATCACTCAGCAAACGCTCGATATCCTCGAAACTGCCGGCTTGGGTCGTGCGATGTTTGCCGAGGTCGACCCAAACCCAACCGAAGTAAACATGGACGCCGGTATCGCCGCATATGCTGCTGGCGGGCATGATGGCGTGATTGCCTTCGGCGGTGGCTCGGGTCTCGACCTCGGAAAGATGGTCGCGTTCATGGCCGGGCAGACCCGACCCGTCTGGGACTTTGAAGATGTCGGCGACTGGTGGACCCGCGCGGATTCAGACGCCATCGCTCCGATCATCGCGGTACCGACAACCGCAGGGACGGGATCAGAGGTTGGCCGCGCGAGCGTCATCACCAACTCGCAAACTCACGTCAAAAAGATCATTTTCCATCCCAAAGTCCTGCCCGCCGTCGTCATTGCCGATCCGGAATTAACGGTTGGAATGCCGAGTATCATCACGGCTGGAACCGGAATGGATGCCTTCGCGCATTGTCTAGAAGCATTTTCGTCCCCGTTTTATCATCCGATGAGCCAAGGCATTGCGCTGGAAGGAATGCGGCTGGTCAAAGACTATCTTCCCCGCGCATTTGCAGATGGCTCAGACATTGAAGCGCGGGCGCAGATGATGTCCGCTGCCAGTATGGGGGCCACGGCGTTCCAAAAGGGCTTAGGCGCAGTCCATGCGGTTTCCCACCCGGTCGGCGCAATCTACAACACGCATCACGGCATGACGAACGCTGTCGTGATCCCGCCCGTACTGGAGATGAATCGAAACGCGATCGAAGACCGCATTGTGGATGCCGCGAACTATCTTGGCGTCGACGGCGGCTTTAACGGCTTTTTCGATTATGTGTTGAAACTACGTACCGAATTGAGCGTGCCCAACAAGCTTCGCGACTTGGGAGTCGGCACAGATCGGATCGACGATATGGTCTCTATGGCCCTCGAAGACCCAAGTGCAGGTGGCAACCCGGTTGAAATGACGCCCACAAATACAAAGGCGCTTTTCGAGGCTTGCATCTAGCGCACATAAAAATGGCGACGGTGCGCAATCACCGTCGCCATCACAGCAGCCTAGCTGCCGCCCCCTTAGTTCAGGTTCAGGCTCGGAATACCGTTAAGCTCAATCGGTGGACGCGTGCTGAGTGCGTTGGCACCATTTGGAACATCGAAGCTCTGCGGTGCCGCGACGGGCACGCTCGAAGTCGCAATCGGTGTCGGCACCCCATAGGCTGCACCGCTTCCAACGGGAGCCGATACAGTTGCTCCCCGCGCAATGTCATCAGCGCTGATGTAGACAAAGTTCCCATCAACAACCGCATACCCGGGCTGCGAGCGAGGAAGCGCTGCAGCAGGTGAAGCAGGCGCACGAGTCGGAAGCGGTGTCGTTGCCGTCGTTGGCGATTGATAGACAACGGGGGCCGGAGCGGCTGGCGCATACGTTACCGCCGCTGGCGCGATGGGCTGGACCAACGGAGCTGGCTGATAGACGGGCGCAGCAGCAATTGGTGCAGCCTGTTGAATCGTGCGCTGCGTGACCGCTGGCAGCGATCTCGCTGCAGCTTCCCGGGTTTCAAAAACCGCACCGCTGATTGGCTGTGTCGCTTCTGGATCAGCGAAATAGACAATCCCGTCTGAATCCAATGCGTATGCAGGTTCTTGCGGTTGAATAATCGTTTGAACGGCTGGGATAGGAGCCGGAGCGGCAACTGTTGGGGCAACAAAAACAGGCGCGGGAGCCTCGTAAGTTTGCGTGACGACTGGAGCAACTGCAATCGGAGCTGCTTGGTGGATTGTTTGATAAGAAACAGTCGGTGCCGCCTGTTCAGCCGCTGCGCGGGTTTCAAACACAGGCGTGGTAATGCGCTGAGTGGCACCCGGATCGGCATAGTAGACCATTCCGTCTGAATCCAATGCATATACCGGATTTTCGGGCCAAGCCTCTGCCTGTACGACCGGAGCCGGAGCGACGGGCAACGGAGCCGCCGCAACAGGCTCAACAATCGGCAGAACGGGCTGCGGTGCGGCAAAGCCGCCCATATCACCGTGGCCAAGTTCGCCAAGTCGGCGCATCGCGACCTCGGTCACACCATCCTGCTTTGGACTACCATCGTCCCAAATACGAATCGCACCGCTGCGAGCGCCAGAAACCTGCCGATAAAGGTCGACAGCTTCATCCGAGCGGCCCGTCGCTTCATAGACCTGTGCCAGCCCCAGCATCGCAGTCGGATTATTGGGGCTATTGGCAATAACGCCATTGTAGGCTTGCTCTGCCGCTGCAAAATTCCCGGCACGAAACGCTTGATCAGCCTGCTGCAGCGGCGATAGCGACGACGGTCCCGGCTGCGAGGAACAGGCCGCCACGAGAGCGAGCATGCTCGCTGCGGTGATAAAACGTAACGTCATCGACGGTCCTCCAGAGACACAATTCAATCGTGCGGGGAAGATCCGACCTCTGCTTGATCCACATTGGAACACTGGACAGAACCGAGCCGGTATGCTTTCCGCTTTGCTAACAGTCTGTGCAAACGGAGGGCCAAATGCCGATACTCATGCCGACAGGGATCGTGGGCCGCGTCAGCGGGCTTTTTGTGAACAGTAATCGCGACGACGGGCTGGAAAGCGTCTCTCTGGACAGCGTCATGGCAGCATATGAGGGGTTCGACGGCGAGGACCATGGCGGCTTGACCCGCCCGTCTTGCTCTCGCGTTAAGCTTCAATACGAAAAAGGAACCGAGATCCGCAACACCCGCCAAATCTCGATCCTTGGCCAAGAAGAGCTGCAAGCCGTCGCTGAAGAAATGGGCCTTGATGAGATCGCGCCAGAATGGGTCGGTGCAAATCTCATCCTTGAAGGCATCCCCTTGCTGACCCAGCTTCCGCCCAGCTCTCGCCTGATCTTCGAGCGCGGCGCATCGCTCGTCGTCGACATGGAGAACGGCCCTTGCCGCTTCGCCGCCGAGCAGATTGAGCTTCATCGTCCTGGCAAGGGCATGGGCTTCACCAAAATCGCGAAAGGTCGTCGCGGCGTGACGGCCTGGGTCGAAAAGACGGGGGAGATCGCCATCGGGGAAGAAGTTCGCCTGCACATCCCGCCGCAGAGGCTTTATGAACCGGCATTGAAGAAGCAAGCCGCTGAATAAGCGCGGCATTGTCACCCCTTGACGGGTCCGTCCGTTAAAGGGTTTCAATCACGGAGAAATTCTGAATAACCAAGGCTCAATGCCGATGCTGATCGTCAAAGACGTTCACAAGACCTTCCCGACCCCTCAAGGTCCATTGCAAGTCTTGCGGGGAGCGAGTCTTTCGCTGAACGCCGGTGAAACCCTCTCACTCATGGGCGATTCCGGTTCGGGAAAGAGTACGCTGCTCCATCTGATCGCAGGGCTCGATGCCGTTGATGCCGGAACCATCACGCTTGAGCAAACTGAGATCACCCCCCTGAACGATGCCTCTCGTGCGGCGCTGCGCCGCAACCGGATCGGCGTCGTGTTTCAACAATTTAATTTGATCGCGAGTCTCACCGTCGGCGCTAACCTCGCGTTTCAAGCCCGCCTCGCGGATCGATTTGACGCCGATTGGCAGCGCGAGATGACTGAGCGGCTCGGGCTCAACGACCTCGAAGATCGTTATCCCGAACAACTCTCCGGCGGCCAACAACAACGCGTCGCCATTGGCCGTGCCTTGGCGGCTCGGCCAGAGCTTTTGCTCGCGGATGAGCCAACCGGAAACCTCGACGCGGAGACGGGCGAGGACGTCATGCGTCTGACCCTCGATCTAGTCGAAAAGAGTAACTGCGCTCTGCTCATGGTCACCCACAGCGCACGTATTGCGTCCATGTTGGCGCGGCAAGCCAAGCTGGATCGCGGGCGATTAGACCTGTGATTCAGATCCTCAAAACGCTGCTGAGTCATTGGCGACGGCGGCCCATGCAGCTTGCCGCGCTCCTTGCCGGACTTACAATCGCGACCGCGCTCTGGAGCGGTGTTCAGGCGCTCAATTCACAAGCAAAACAAAGCTACTCCGACGCCGCGCAGATGTTGGGCGGGGACAGCGTAGACAGCCTGGCGCGCCCCGATGGAGCGGATTTTCCACAGTCGGCTTTCGGCAATTTGCGGCGTGCGGGATGGCCCGTCTCCCCTGTTGTCGAAGGCAGAATTCGCATCAAAGGGGTCTCGTTGCGCGTCATCGGCATCGATCCGCTTAGCTTACCACGCGCGGCGGCAATCTCGGCCCCTCAGACTGGCGAGGTCGGCGGAGAATCAAATGACTTCCTCGCGTTTCTGACCCCACCTTGGCGTGGTTTGATTAACCCAAAAACGCTCGATTTGATTGGTGATACGGCCAAGGCAGATGGCGGGAAAGCCCTCCCGCCCCTCTCGGCTTCGGTCCAAATTCCTGCGAAAACAATGGTCATGGACATCGCGGCCGCGCAACAGCTTCTCGGTGTTGAAGGAAAACTATCCCGGCTGCTGATTGACCCAGATCAACCGCCCGCGAATACCGCGTTACCCGCAGCGACCGATGTCCCACTGCAACAAACACCGGAGAGCGAAGCCTCAGGCGACCTCGATCGTTTGACTGACAGCTTTCATTTAAACCTTACAGCCTTCGGCATGCTCGCATTCCTCGTCGGGCTGTTCATCGTTTACTCAGCAATCACGTTGGCCTTTGAGCAGCGGTTACCGATGCTCCGAACTCTGCGCGCCTGCGGGGTCTCAGCGCGCGGGTTAACCGCCGCGTTGCTCGTCGAGTTGCTCACACTAGCGTCGATTAGCGGGATCATCGGTGTCCTGCTCGGGTATCTGATCGCCGCCGCATTGATGCCTGATGTCGCCGCCAGCCTCGGTGGACTGTACGGCGCGCAAGTTCCCGGTGCCTTGTCGCTCTCGCCGAGCTGGTGGGCAACCGGTCTTGGCATGAGTCTCCTCGGCGCACTCGGCGCGTCAGCCTATAGCCTGTTCAAAGCCTACCGAATGCCGCCCCTCGCGACGGGACAGCGCTTGGCCTGGCGAGAGGCGCAGCAGCGTTGGCTGCGCTGGCAAGCCACCCTTGCCGCGAGTCTACTCATCCTCGCCGCCATTCTCGCCGTGTTTGGAAACGGTCTCGTTCCCGGTTTCGCAAGCCTCGCGGCCCTCCTCTTGGCGGGTGCCTTGGCGTTGCCCCCCTTTCTCTCGCTCATCCTCCGCAAAGGCGAGGCTCAAGCCTCATCCGCGATCGCCCAATGGTTCTGGGCAGACAGCCGAATGCAGATTTCGGGACTGTCCGTCGCGCTGATGGCGATGCTGCTCGCGTTGGCAACGAATATCGGCGTCGGCACAATGGTTGACGGGTTTCGTAAGACCTTCATTGACTGGCTCGATCAACGCCTCATCGCAGAAATCTATATCCTGCCGGGCGAAGAAACCCGCAAAGCGGAAATCGTCTCATGGCTGAATGATCAAAAGGATGTCACAGCCATCCTGCCAAAAATCGGGGCGCAGGGGCGTATCGAAAACTGGCCCGTCAATATCGTCGGATTCGTTGATCACAGCAGCTATCGCGATCACTGGCCCATGAAGGCTGAGACGACGGACATTTGGGACGCGGTAGCGAAAGATGAAGCCGTTGTCGTCAGCGAACAACTCGCTCAACGCCTGTCGCTTCGCCTAGAAGACACGCTAACGTTTGGGGACTGGCAACCGCGTGTCGTCGGCATCTATCCCGATTATGGTAATCCGCGCGGCCAGATCAGTGCAGATTATGAAACCGTCCGAAAATTCTATCCTGACGCGCTCGGAACCGGCCTCAATTTGCGCGTCAATCCCGATGCGATTCCTCGCCTCATGTCGGACCTCCGCGACCGATTTGATCTTGGCGAAGGCGAACTCACCGATCAAACGTCGATCAAAGCCTTCTCCAAAGGCATCTTTGAGAAGACCTTTGCTGTGACCGCTGCGCTCAACGTCTTGACCATGTTGATTGCTGGTTTTGCGATGTTCATGAGCTTGCTTACTCTGTCCGAGATGCGTTTGCCGCAACTCGCGCCGCTCTGGGCTGGCGGCTTGACGCGCAAGCAACTGGCAAGTCTAGAGTTAGCGAAGACGTGCGCCCTCGCCCTTCTCACGGCTCTGCTCGCCGTTCCGCTGGGCCTCGCCGTCGCGTGGTGCTTGGTGTCCGTCGTGAACGTCCAAGCCTTTGGTTGGCGTTTGCCGCTCCATCTGTTCCCGTTCCAATGGGTCGCATTGGTTATCGTAGCGGTTCTGATCGCCTTCTTCGCGAGCCTGCTGCCGACGTTGCGCCTTCGAACCATCGCACCGATGCGATTGCTCCGAGTATTCGCCAATGAACGTTGATCGCCGCACCCTCCTTGCCATGCTTTGCATGTCGCCCGCTTCGGCCTTCGCCCAACAGCAAGGCTTTGCCGGGTTAGGCACCGAAGTCGAAGGCTTCGCCGACGTTGTTCCTGGACGTGTCATCCGCTTTCCAGAAGATCACGGTCCTCACCCAGAGTTTCGCATCGAGTGGTGGTACGTGACCGCCAATCTAACAGACGAAGATGGCGCGCTCTATGGTGCGCAGTTCACCCTCTTCCGCCAAGCCACCAGTCCGGGGCCACAGCGGGATGGCTGGAGCAACCAGCAATTCTGGCTCGGACATGCCGCCATCACCAGCGCGGCCAAACACCTGCATGCCGAAAAATTTGCACGCGGCGGCGTGGGACAAGCGGGCGTCCGTGCCGCCCCCTTTGCCGCTTGGGTCGATGATTGGCGTTTTGCAAGCGACGACCAAGCCTTTGCTCCGCTGACTCTCACTGTGGCAACGCCCGACTTTGGTTACGATCTTAATCTCTCGACAAGCGCCGATATGGTCCGGCAAGGCAACGAGGGCTACAGCGTCAAATCGGACCGCGGCCAAGCAAGTTACTACGTGAGCCAACCGTTCTTTAACGCCGCAGGCAAACTGCGATTTGGTGAGACAGAGCTTGCTGTAACCGGCCAAGCCTGGATGGATCGCGAATGGAGTTCTCAACCCCTCGCGCCAGATCAAGAAGGTTGGGACTGGTTCTCGCTTCACCTCGATAGCGGCGAGAAAGTCATGCTGTTCCGCTTGCGCCATTCCGGCGGCGAAAATTACTTCGCTGGAAACTGGATCTCTCCTGAAGGGCAAAGCGAAAGCATCGACCCCAAAGACATCACGTTAACCCCACTCGACAAGTCCGATGTCGCGGGCCGCGAACTCCCGACCCGCTGGGCGTTGTCGGTCGACGGGCGCGAGCTAAAAATTGAAGTCGAGGCCCTCAATCCGCAAAGCTGGAACGGAACCGGTTTTCCTTATTGGGAAGGGCCGATCACCGTAGCGGGCAGTCACAGCGGCATCGGCTATTTGGAAATGACCGGCTATCCGGTCGTATAGCTCATTTCTGGTACCGCGCGGCGAGGCGCTCTGGCGAGACCCCGAGGCGATAGGCTGTCAGATACCCCCAGTTGCGCCACCCTCGCTTCCAGTATCCCTCACGCTCGTACCGCACCGGGTCCGTCACCGCGACGCCTTGCATTTCACGAAGGCGACGACGTCCAATCTTCAAGATGATCGCGACGTCTTCCATCAAGGGAATGTCTTCGAACCCGCCGATTTCATCATAGAGCTTCCGAGAGATCAGCAATCCCTGATCCCCAAAGGGCAGTTTGAACCAGCGCGCTCGAATGTTCGTCCAGCCTTCGGTCCAGCGTGCGTATCGGCGCTCGCTGTCAAAACGGATCGGGAAGTGCGCCGCTCTATCGGCATGTTTTTCCAAATGTCGTTGCAATCCCCGCAACCAATCGCCTTCGAGTACGGTATCGGCATGGATAAAGAGTAGCCAAGCCCCGCGTGCCGCATCGGCGCCCGCTCTCAACTGACTTCCGCGTCCCGGTTTGGCGATCACGAAATCCGCACCGACCTCTTCCGCAATGTCTGCAATCGCATCACTTGAGCCACCGTCGGCGATCACCACCTGCCCGATCAATCCTTCGGCTGAGCCTTCGACCAAACAAGCCAGCGTCGGCATGATCTTCTCCGCCGCGTTCAAAGTGGGGATGACAACAGTAATCGGCGCGCTCATGGGCGGATCTTCCTGACCCGCCCGCGCGTTGCCCACCAGAACACCATGACGGCGCAAAGGCCAAACACCACATACCCCAGCGCAAGCGGTAAAGCGCTGCCGTCATAAAGCCGCGCGATCTGCGCCCCAACACTGACCGAGATCAACGACGACAAAGCGCCGACAACCGCCGCGCCAACACCGGCGATATGCCCGAGCGGCTCCATCGCCATCGCATTGAGGTTACCAAACACAACGCCAATGCTTCCGACCGAGCAAGCCAACCACAACAGCGCGACGGGCAAAGGCGGCATCCCAAGGACAAATGACCAGAGCGCAAAAAGACCCGAGGCAACAATGATGGTCCAGATCCCAAAGCTCGCGAGCGTCTGCATTCCCATTTGCATGACGAGCCGAGAGTTTATCGCCGAGGTAAAACCGACAACCGCCGCAAGGCAGCTAAACGTGATGGGAAACCATTCCCCCAGCTCATACGCTTCGCCGAGCACCTGTTGCGCTGAACTCAGGAATGCCAAGAACGATGCAAACACCAATCCCATTGTCACCGTGCATCCAAACGCCAATCGATTGCGCAGCACTTCCCAGATCGCGCGCATGACCCGCCCGACCTGAAACGGCTTGCGCGCATTGGGGTGCAGAGTTTCCGGCAAACGGATCACAGACCAAATCAATAAGGCGACTGCCAAAGCAACCAATACCCAAAAGATCATCCGCCAATGCGCAATCGCCATAATTCCCTGCCCCAACAAAGGGGCGAGAACAGGCACAACAATGAAGACGCTCATCACCAACGACGAGACGCTCGCCATCGTTCGTCCTTCATACCGGTCGCGAATAATCGCGTTGGCAACGATGCGTGGTCCCGCCGCGCCAACTCCTTGGATGATCCGTCCAAAAATCAGAGCATAAAGCGAATCTGAGACAAGGCAGACCGCGCTTCCGATCAGATAAATCGCAAAGCCCAAAAAGATCATCGGCCTGCGCCCAAAGCTGTCCGACAGCGGCCCGTAGACGAGCTGCGCCACAGCCATCCCGAGGAAGAACAAGCCAATAATGAGCTGCGGATCGTTGGGATTAGCGGCGTTCAACTCCTCGCCCATTTGCCTCAGTGCAGGCAGCATGACATCAATCGACAGCGCCACCATCGAAATCAACGACGCCATCAGAGTCACGAACTCGCGGAACCCAATGTCTTGACGAACTCCGGTCATGCCCGTTCCAATGCCGCATCAAGAATAGCCGCGACATGGGCAGCACCGGTGTTCACAAAAGTAAATCCGTCCGCCTCAAAAAATTGGTCCTTGAGATTGTCGGGATACGCCAAAGGCAGTTCGGTACACGCAAGCAAGACCGCCGTTCTCTCAGGTGCATCAACAGCCGCACGGCACAATTCGAGCATCCCTGACTTTCCGGTTGGCGTCGCACCTTCATAGAACTCCTTGTCGATCAATTCCTGCATTCGCTCGATCTCTGCGTGGGGTCGCCGCGCTAAAACCTTTAAGCCCTGCGCTTCCAATACTTCGGCATAGTGCCCCCCACGCATGGTGACGCTGGTTCCTAAGATGAAAGCCTGCTCCGCGCCGCTCGCAACGGCGGCTTTGGCCGTGGCATCCATGATGCTGACCACCGTCACCGACAGGTCCTTGCGAAGTGAATGCAGTCGAGCATGCGGCGTATTGCTCGCCATTGCCAAAACCTCGCACCCCGCCGCCTCCAACCGGAGCATCGCCGCGCGCAACACCGCATCGTAAGCTTGCCAAGATGCCTCATCACCATCGACACCGCGCAGCGCGCGAGTCTCCGCAATGTTCACCGATTCAATGGTGATCCAAGGAGCAGGCAAAGGCTCGGTCGCGCCGAGGTTTCGGTAATGCGTGTTCGCGCCGGTACAAATCGCTCTATAATAATCAACGGTTGATGGCCAAGCCATGCCGCCGAGCAAGCCAATTTTCTTCATCCGTCGCGGCCTATGACGATACAGCCCGCAGCGTTATTGCAGTGCCGTTCCCCGGACCTGTTTGGCCAAGGCAAGCAATCCCCTACGATCATAGCCACGATAGCCATCGTTGTTTCTCTTCTCGATGTTCGAAGTATCGAAGTCGGACGATAGTGTCCCGTCAGCATTAACGGCAAAGACATATGGGATCGAGTCTTCATATCCCCTTTGTGCGCGGGCACGCCGGATAACATCCCAACCCCCACCGCCCTTGGGCTGTTTTCCAAAAGCATCGTCGGAATCAATATGAACGAGCACAAAGTTATCAGCGACGTATTCGCCTAGTTCTTTCGCCGCGATGGCATCAGCCGCTGCCGAGGGTTCGACCTGCTCATAGGTCGTGCCGTCATGAAAAGTGTAATCAAATTCAACGAAGGTTTCGCCCTTCAGATGCCGATCAAGAACGTGGCACCACACGCACCATTCGGCGCCATAGGAAACCAGAAGGGTCTTATTCTCTTTGCGCGAACGGACGAGCGCGCTCTTGAAGACTTTGCTCTGATTCAAACACTCCCCGTAAAGACGCGCCCGCGAGGTCGGACACTTGACACGCGGATGTTCCGGCAAGCTCACCACAGGAGCCGCAACGGTTTTCATGTTGGCTTGTCGGGACGCACTGGCTTGTTGCTCATCACACCCCGCCATCGCCACTGCGATCAACAGAGCAGAAAATATCGAAAACCGGACCATGTGCGCCTCCCAACGAAAAATGCGGACAAATACCGCGTTTCGCAGAAGATCATGCCATCACCGCGTTAATTTCGCGTAAGAATTGCGTTTTAACCCACCCACCCTTCTTGGAAACAGACGGGCGCGCCGCCCGCTTCGCCGAGGATTTCGTCGTCCCACATCACACGGCGGCCCCGGATGATCGTCCCGCGTGGCCAGCCCGTGACCATCTTGCCATCGTAAGGAGTCCAACCGGGTTTGGACTCGATCCAGCCATCCTCGATGGTCCGTTCCGCATTCAGATCAACAACGGTGAAGTCCGCATCATATCCGTTCGCAATCCGGCCCTTGCCTGCAATGCCGAAGATCCGGTTTGGGCCATGCGAGGTTAGATCGACAAAACGCTCAAGGCTTAAACGTCCGGCCTTCACATGATCCAGCATGATTGGCACCAAGGTCTGCACACCCGTCATCCCCGAAGGCGATTCCGGATAAGGCTTGTCTTTTTCCTCGCGCGTATGCGGCGCATGATCCGACCCCAACACATCAATCGTGCCGTCCGCGATCCCACCCCAAATTCGGTCTCGATGCGAGGCATCTCGAACAGGTGGGTTCATCTGGATATACGTACCCAATCGCGCATAGTCATCGGCGCTCAGCGTCAAGTGATGCGGCGTTGCTTCCGAGGTAATCAAATCCTTATTCGCAGCCAGAATTGGCAGCTCATCACCCGTCGAGATATGCAGCACGTGTACCCGGCGGTTCGTCTCGCGTGCCAAGCCGATCAAACGACGCGTACACAGCACCGCCGCTTCGACATCGCGCCACTCGGGATGTGAGGACGGATCCCCTGCCCGTCGAACACCCATGCGCTCAATCAACCGGCTCTCTTCTTCCGAATGAACCGCGACGCGACGCCGCCCGGCTGCCAGGACGCGGCGCACATGCTCGGTCTCATCGACCAGTAAGTCTCCCGTCGACGAGCCCATGAACATTTTAATCCCCGCCGATCCCGGCAGCCGTTCGGCATCGGGCAGATCAGACACGTTCTCCGCCGTCGCGCCGAAGTAAAACGCAAAGTCACAGAACATCCGCCCGGTAGCGCGCTTAATCTTGTCAGCCAGCGCGTTAGCGTCCGTGGTCAAAGGCTTGGTGTTGGGCATCTCAAAGACTGCCGTCACGCCGCCCATTACCGCCGCGCGGGAACCAGAGGCTAAATCTTCCTTATGCTCCATCCCCGGTTCGCGGAAATGAACTTGCGAGTCGATCACGCCGGGTAGGATATGAAGGCCAGTCGCGTCGATCACTTCACCGGCATCGCGGGTCGCCAAAGTGCCGATTTCGATGATTTTTCCGTCTGAAACGCCAATATCGGCTTTTCCAGTACCGTCTTGATTGACGACGGTGCCATTTTTAATCAACAGATCAAAGGGTGCGGTCATGGGATGGTCCTCTCGATAACGGACACCGCGTAACATGGAGTGACGAGCATGGCGAGCGAGCAGAATTTCGGAGCAAAGATTGATCGCGACAGCATCACGCTCGGCGGGCCTCAAGAGGAGCAACTCGAGTTCCTGCAATCCCTCGTCACCAACGACGTGGCGCGGGCAACGGCTGATTGCCTCGTGTATGCCGCCCTGCTGACGCCTCAGGGAAAATATCTGAGTGATTTCTTCATCCGGCGCACGGCAGACGGCGATTACGCCCTCGATGTTGCCCCCATGCAGGCTGAAGCACTGACGAAACGTCTCTCGATGTACAAACTCCGCCGCCCTGTCACGCTCACGCACGAGCCGCACCCGATCGCCGCGATTTGGGGAGAGGATCAACCGCCCAACGCCTTACCCGATCCGCGCGACCCCGCATTGGGTTGGCGCGTGTACATCGACCCCGATTCCGCGCTCGCAGGAACAGAACCCGGCGATTACGATCTCCACCGCCTGCGCCTTGCCGTGCCAGAAAGCGAAACCGACTTAATCGCCAACGATACCTACATCCTTGAAGCGGGATTCGAGCGGATGGACGGCGTGGACTTCAAGAAGGGCTGCTACGTCGGCCAAGAGATCGTCGCTCGCATGAAGCACAAAACCGAATTGCGCAAAGGCTACGCACTCGTTTCCGTCACCGGCTCGGCGGACCCCGGCGAGATCATCAAGACAGACGAAGACAAACCGGCGGGCGTCCTTTACTCAAATCGCGATCAAATCGGCCTCGCGCTCCTCCGCTTAGATCGGGCGGAGAAGGCGACCTCCCTGACGGCAGCAAACGCGAGCATCGGCAAACCGAGCTGATTGAGGCTGGTTAACAAAAAATTGCGACTCGCATTTTGGGCGCGCCAAGAAACGCCGCCACACGCATTCAATGCAATTTTCAGCAAAAAACCGCCGTGTTCGGCGTACAAATTTGCCAATTTTATCAATTAGTTTGTCAATTCCTGTCACCATCGTCGCGCGGGTAAAGAAGTGAAACTATTTTTCGCCGACGAGGATGATCGACGTGAAGCAATCAATTTCAAAACTTATCTCTCGGTTTTCACGGGACGTGCGCGGTGGTGTCGCGCTTATGGCTGGCCTAACATTTCCAGTCCTCTTCGTCGCCGTTGGTGGCACCATCGACTACACGCGTGCTGTTTCGAACACCACGAAAGTGCAGTCAGCAATGGACTCTGCTGTGCTGGCGCTAACGCGGAAAGATCCGGGAACATTCGATGTTCAGGACGAAGGCACAAAAATCTTCAACTCGTTCATCAGCAACCGTGAACTTGGTGTCGATGCATCCGCTGTAGAATTTTCGATCAATGGCAAAACAATCACCGGCAAGGCGAATGCCGAAACCAAAACGTTTTTCCTGACCATTATTGGGACACCAACAATGGGCGGAAGCATAACGTCGAGTGCCATTCCGCCTTCACGCCTTCCGATCGAAATCTCTTTGGTTCTCGATGTCAGCGGTTCCATGAACAAGGATCTCAACGGCGAGACCCGGATTGCCCACATGAAAACCGCCGTCAATGGGATGTTCGATACACTGGAAGCAGAGCTTCCAACGGAAACCAAACTTTCGGTCGCGTTGGTCCCTTACTCTAGCTCTGTCAATCTCACCGATTACCGAGGCGCTTTGAAGGCCGGCTCGATGGGCGGTCAAAACCTTCCGATCGATCAAGATGTCTGGGCAGCGGAGCGACTGGAAGCGTCGAACGGGAATTCGTACACGTTGCGCGACCTCCCTCCTGCCGCAGTTAAGGTCCCGTTCGTGCTTGCAGACGAAATGGTCCACGCTAAGCCTAATGCACGTTTGGCCGCTCTCAGCGAAAATGTTGCTGATATTCGGACCGACGTAAATGCCCTAACGGCGAATGGCTGGACTGGAGGGCACTTGGGGATGATTTGGGGCTTTTACACCCTGACGCCGAAATGGAAACAATTCTGGCCCGTTGAGCCTGCTAAGTACGGCGAAGCGGATAAGATCATTGTTCTGCTCAGCGACGGCGAATTTAATACGACCTTTAACATCGGCGACAGCCTAGACATGTTTGAGGCTGCCGGGCCTTACTCTCCTGAAGATTTAATGACCCAAAGAAACAATTTTGATGAGGCTAACGCCTACTTTCTTGATGTTTGCAGCCTCGCGCGTGAAAGCGGCATGACAATTTACGCGGTCGCGCTGAGCGATGGCGCGGACATCGATAAGCTTACCGCCTGCACCGGCAGCAGTGGTGCAGTTTATCCTGCGAACTCGGCGGAAGAGTTGTCGGCTGCCTTCAAGGACATCGCACTGACACTTGGTCAGCGTCGTTTGACGAATTAGAAAAGTTTGAGCGGGCCGAATTTCGACTCGCTCAACTTCCGCCCAAAGCCACAGCGCTAGAGGCCAAAACCCGATCCAGCCAATCCGCTTCGGATGCCTTCAACCGCGCCTCTTCCGCCGCGATATAGTCGCGCGTCAGCGGCACGTCATCACGCTCACGAGCCAATTGCATCTGAAACACGTTGCTAGCCCCGTAGCGGAAAGCGCCCTCACAGGCGGCGAGGTAAAACTCCCACATCCGCCCGAACTCTTCGTC
>CAZXMX010000005.1:0-13944 GCA_964641645.1 uncultured Neomegalonema sp. | reverse complement strand
ACATGGCGATAGTCGCGAAGCTCGAACTTCACGCGGTCCGAAACGCCCAACGCTTCCGCTCGCGCCTGCGCGACTTTCAACTGTTCTTCAGAGAGCGTCACACCGGTCACTTCGACATCGGCAGCGTGCGCGAGATACAACGCCATTCCGCCCCAACCGCACCCAATGTCCAATACCTTTTGCCCCGGCTTCAGGCACAGCTTCGCGGCGATATGGCGCTTCTTCGCCGTTTGCGCCTCGTCCAAACTCTCTTCACCAGTCTCAAAGTAAGCGCAGGAATACTGCATGTCTCGACACAGAAACTTCTCATAGAGCGCGTTGCCAAGGTCGTAGTGGACCTTCACATTCTGCCGAGAGCGCGCGACCGGATTATGCTGCGCAAACCGCTTGGCTCGCCGCGCCACGCCGCGCCAGAAAATCTGACTCGGACTCAGATCGAAGGTCCGCTTGTTAGTGAAGAACACCCGCAACAAATCCCAAGCACCGGTGCCACTCTCTGGATTTTCCACCACCAGATTGCCAGACATAAACGCTTCGGCTGCCCGCAATTCGGGGTTCGAGAAAATCTTCCAGTCGAAGGACGCGTCGTTCACGCGGATCGTTACATCCGGCCCCGGCTCGTCTCCGCCGAACGTCTCAGAGAACCCATCTGGCCCATTCAAAGTCAGCGTTCCTTTACGGATCGCTTTGCGGAGGAGTTTTGGTAGATGCTTCATGCTTTGATCTTTGACTCATCGCGGGCGGCAGAGTTCGCGGCCAACACGGCCCAAATTCCACTCGCCCTCAGAACCCGCCGCTCTCCCGAGTAGAGATCAGATTCCATAAAAATAAAATTCCGCGCCTTGCGGGAAATCTTCGCGACCCCGTGCAACACCTCGCCAATCTTACCAGCGGCAAGAAAATCGCACTCAAAATCGATCGTCGCAACCGGCGTTCCAGCGGCGGCAAAAGCGCAAGCACCCATGCAGCTATCAGCGACACTCATCATCACCCCACCATGGCAAACACCGTTGGCATTGGTGTGCCGATCATCGAGTTCCAACGCAAAGGCGAGGTCGGTGCCCGGCAGATCAGCCAATTGAATCGGGCCGATTAAGTCTTGGAACCCAAGCCCCTTGAGATCGCGCCACGGCAAATTCGGATCGTAGTTCACGCAAAGGCTCCCCAAGAAACACGCCCAAGATTTAGAGTGCTGCGCGCAGAATTGAAACCGAAAGCCGCACGCAACCAATCAAATCTAAGGGTAGGCACGACAAAACACCCCCGAGCGCAGGCGCCGGAGGGGCAATTTCGGAAAAACCCTCAAATCAAGACGTGTCGTGTTCTTTCATCGCCCTCAAAGCCATCTGATGACACGCATGCAAAATTTCATGAACCTCATCACGCCGCTCACGGCGATACCCTGGCGGTGATCCGGGTCTGAGTGCCGAGCGGAGACAATTCGCTCGCTCTTTTCGGGCTCTGAGTCGCAGCATCCGCTTGGCTTGTTTCGGCAAATCATCCAGCGCTAATTTCAACGCGAGCAGCCGATCGCAAAGTATCGCTGCATCCATCGGATCATCATCCGTAGGCGCTGACTCTGGTTGTGACGGCGCAGGCCGATCATCGTCGTCATATCCGATGAACGTAATTCGCGGCATATACTTGGCGCGGGGGCGAGACTTGGTGCCAATCCACCAGAACCACTGACGCGGATCATTCAGTCGAAACAGAGGAGCACGCGAACGCTTCTGTTCACCAGTCTCAATCGGTATATCCGGCGCAGCCCGTTTGACCCATTTCGGCAGCTCATAACCATTGCGCTCCAACTCCAAGGCCAAAACAAAGATCAAACGCCGCAAAGCCGACTCTGCAGGCCGCAATATCATCAAGGCCTTCGAGCGCATTAAACGCGTCAAAGTCTGTGGTCGGTTCCCTCCCTCAAGCCCGACCGAACGAAAAACAATCGCGATCATTCGCAGCAGAGCCGTTCGGTTGAAAGTGATGTAGGGATCCAAATCCATGTCGTCTTTCGCGGTTAGGCAAAATGGTGATATTGAACATATCATGAACATTTTGTAAATGCAACGCATTTGGATTCTCTGTGGTTTTCGGACCCTTAACGAGAACCCGCGACGATAGAAGCGCCCCCAAGGTAAAACACCCTGTGCGCGCAACCTTCAGAATTTTAGGAAATTTTCCCTTCATCCGATGATGGCGGTAACGAATGCGAAGGCTGCAGAGCGTACAACATTTGGGAAACGTTTGCTCTTATTCGGAGAAGCTCAATGCGCCCTTTGATCAACTTCTCCGGATTCAACGCCCTCTCGAGTACAGTTGAAATTTTGGATGAAGAGCAGGATTTCGTTCCTAAAGATCGCGTCCGCTGCATGGATTTGCTCGAACTTCACGACGAATGGGAATCTCTCGCGCGTAAAGCGGGCGGCTTGCCGGACTATCAAGACCTCGACATCGAGAAGTTTTACGGCATGAAATCAAAGATCTCTCGAATGGCAGTCCGAAATTGGGAAGCGGATGATTTCGAGTATGTCGAATACGGTGAGCATCCGGCGATGTATCTCAACCTCGGTAAAGGGCTGGTCATGGCCCAACTTCGAGAAGACCCGGAACGGCGGCAAAATTACCTCGATATCAAAAAGCGCGTTGGACGGTGTATCGAGCAAGCAAAACCAAGTTTTGTTCACAAACGCCTCTCGTGGGGCTTACGAGGTTTCGTTTCATACGAAGTGATCTTCCTGCCCTTTTCGTCTGGAACCGATGAGCACACCGTGCTGACACCCGTATCCGCTTTCGACTCCGCTGCCGCGCTCGGGGAAATCCCAGTCTAGGCGCAAGCGCGTACCGACCCACGAACGGCAAATCAAAAAATCTCCGCGGGCATCGAATAATTTCTTCGACTTAAGTGTCTCTATTGCGAGGTGATGCAAATCGCCTCAACCGCCTTTTCATTCTTCATAGCGTGAAGAGGCGGTGTCCGCGCTTCTCGATCCTCACCAGATCACCCCAGAGAAGCGCGGATGCCCACTCAGGACGCGCCATTGGCTTGCTGCCTTCTCCAAAGAAAAACCGCGCAGCTTAGGGAAGCTGCGCGGTTCAAACCTACTTATCGAGTAAACGATAGGCAGGTTTATAAGGAAGCCACGCGAAGCCAAACTAGGTACGTAGCCATGGCTTAGCACGGCCTCCTCAAGGATGGATTACGAGCTAAGCGCATGATCTGTAAACATTTTTGCCTTGTGACGAACTGACGCACCCTTTCATTCCTGCATCGCCTCCCATAAAGGCGCGCTTTCCACGCGCTCTCAACGCGGTATCATCGTCGCAAGACACACCGATAACGGAGCAGTTCATGATCCGCAGTCTCGACCACCTCGTCCTGACCGTCGCCGACCTCGATGCGACTTTAGATTTCTACACCCGCATCCTTGGCATGGCGCATACGCCATTCGGAGAGCGTCACGCCGTTAGTTTTGGGGCGCAAAAGATCAACCTGCATGTGGTCGGCAAGGAGTTCTCGCCGCGCGCCGCCCAAGCGACCGCAGGCAGCGGCGATCTATGCTTTCTGATTGAGGGCAAGCTCGAAGACGCCGAAGCACATCTAACCGCGCACGGGATTACCATCGAAGAAGGTCCCGTGGACCGTACCGGCGCGACCGGTGCGATCCGCTCGCTCTATATCCGCGACCCTGATCAAAATCTGATCGAACTATCGACTCTCAACGCTTGATTTTTCGATCACAAGAATAGCGACCCCAGCAATCAGGATGCTGCCACCCAGCACAATTTCTTGCGTCAGCGGTTCGCCAAGAAAAACGGCACCGCCGAGAACCGAGGCAACCGGCGTCAGTAATAAGAACGGTCCGACCTGTCCCGCCTCATATTTGCCCAGCACATGATACCAGCACGCATAGGCCAGTGCCGTCATCATCACGCCCAGATAAAGAACAGCCGCCCAAACTTGCCATTCAGCCTCTGACAACGCGGGGCGCGGATCCCCCTCGACAACGAGCGAGAGCAACAGCAATTGCGGCGCAGCGAGAATCGAAACCCAAGCGACCGTCGTCACTCCGCCTAAGTCTCCCAGACGGCGCACCATCACCTGCCCGAAAGCCCAGAACAGCCCGCCCCCCAAAACCATCGCGATGCCGACTTCCTGTCCCTGCAATCGAGGCGTTCCGTAAACGATCCACAACCCCACAAAGGCCACGACCATCCCAATGAGCTTGCGCAGACCGAGTCGCTCGCCAAGCCAAACCGCTGCAATCAAAACCAGAAACACGACCTCGGCCTGAACGATCAATGCAGTCGTTCCCGCATCAAGTCGCTTCAACCCATTGAAAGTCAGTCCATACTGCAATGTTGACCCGACCAAAGCGACAAGCGCCAGCGCTACAAGGTGACGTTTCGGCACAGAAACGAACCAGACCAACAGCCCCGCCGCGACTGAAAATCGCAACGCCATCAGCAGGATCGGCGGGAAGGTATCCACGACGGGTTTTGCGACCACCAAACCCAACCCCCAGAGGAGCGGAACGGCGGTTGCAATCAGTGCGTCAGTCATTTTCACATTAACAATACCTCAGATTTCAGGTGACCCTAAGATGATAAGAGCCAGAAAAATCGCCCAAAACCGACATGGCGAAAATTCTAAAAAGCACACTCTAAGCGTGATCCAAAGAACCCGGATTCCTGCACTATTCTGACACAAACGCCCCTTGTTCCTCCCGCCGTGATCTCATAGCATCCCCCCGAAGGGAGCGCGCGTTGCGCTCTGTCCGGGGGTACTCTGAGCTGGAGCTTTAAGAGCAATGGATTTCTCACGATATATGAACTGTAAACCGCTCCTTTGGGCACTTTTCGGAGTGTTCCTTTTGGGCTTTGGAGCGGTTGGTCTCACGACCTGTTCCGATGGATCAAAGCGCCTTTCACAGATTGCGCAGCTTGAAGACAACAACAAAACGCTCGCGGGCGAGCGTGCTGAACTCGAAGCCAGATTCGAGGCTCTCGAAGCGGAAAAAGCAGCACTCGCCGCTGAAAAAGAAGAGTTGGCCGGATCGATGGGATCCGTCCGCTCCAGCTTTGCTGACCTGAATGTCGAAGGCGTCAGCGCGGATGGCGATGCGGCGGCACAAGTAACCGCCCTCGGCGCTCAAATTGCCTCTTTGAAAAGCGAACTCTCCGGCTCGGCAGAGAAATTGTCGGCACAGGAAAGTTCCTCTGCTGACCTCGAAGCTCAGATCGCCGAATGGACCGCCCGAGACGCCGCCAGTATCGAACGGATTACGACGCTTCGCGCTGAACTCGCAACCGCCACCGTTGCTGCGGACACGGCTGACGATCTCAAGATGCAGCTTGATGAAGCGATGGTCGGTCAAACCAACGCGTCATTGCTGGTTGATGAGAGCGCACTAATCCTCGCGGATGCGGAGGCGGAACTCGCCACTGCCGAAGAGACGATCGAATCGCAAAAGGTGACGATCACGGGTCTCGAAGGTCAACTCGCTGCCGTTCCTGAACCCGCAGCAGCACCCGCTGTCGCCTCTTCCTTTATGGATGGTGGTGCCGGCCTCACGATGCTTCAGGATGACCGGGACCACTCAGTTGACGCCCTGACGCGCAGCCTCGCCGCCGCGCGCCGCACCCGTGCCGCGATGACGGACGAGATTGACTCGCTGAACGAAGAACTCGACGCCGCTCGCGCTCGCGTTCGCACGGCGCGTCAAGAACTGCGCTCGTTGGAAGACGAACGTGCAGTGCTCGAAGAGCAAAACGGTGCTCTGGGTGCAGAGCGTGACGAACTGAAAACACAGCTCTCATCTGCTGTGCCGGACGAAGCGCTCGAAGAAGCTGAAGCCAAGTTGGCTGGCCTCGAAGAGCAAGTCGCGGCAGCACAAGCCGAACTCGCTACGCTGCAAGAATCGTCAGCAGCAGATCAAGAAGCTGGCGCATCGGCCCTCGAGGCTGTTCAGGCCGAGCTTGATGCTTCGAAGGAAGGTCTCGACGAAGCCTCGAACAGCTTGACCCGTCTCAAGAACGAGAACGACAGCTTGAAAGTCGAATTGGCTGAGCTGACAGGCGATCTTGAAACCGCCACTGCCGAAGCGGGCAAAGTCGGTGCCCTTGAGGCCGAAATCGCAAAACTTAGCGAAATGGTCTCAGCTTACGAAGCAGACGACAGTGCGGAACGCCTCGGCCTTCTGGCTGAACAAAACGCTGAAGCCGATCAAGAAATTGACGGTCTTCAAATTGCGCTGACAGAATCGCAAGAGAACGCCAGCAAACTGGGTATCACCATTGAAGAGCTTCGCGCTCAGATCGATGAGATGACCGAGCAAGGCAACGCATCCGCCGCTGAAGCGGGTGATCTGCGTGCTCAACTCGATGCGCTGTCTGCCAAATCGGAGCAAGACGCAGCCGATGGTGCCGCGTCGCTCGCAACAGCAAGCTCCGACATCGACGCACTACAACTCGCACTCAGCAATTCAGCCGGCGAGCGCGATAAACTTGTAATCGCGATCGAAGAGTTGAAAGCCGAGCGCGATGCGATGGCAGAAGGCGATCAAGCAACAGCGGCCCGTTTCGCGGCCCTCGGTGCAGAAGCCGAGCAAAATGCTGACAAGCTGAGCGGCCTCGAAGGGGCGCTCGAAACAGCAACGGCACGCTCTGCTGACCTTCAGGCAATCCTGAACGAACAGCGCGCCCGCAACGAAGAACTCGAGCGTTCACTTGCTGAAGCGCAAAACGATGGTTCTGCGAAGCTCGGCGATCTTGAAGGCATGCTCAGCGAACAACGCGCCCGGAACGAAGAACTGGAACGCGCACTCACGGAAGCGCAAGAGGCTGGTTCGGCTCTCGAAGGCCAAATCACCGAGCAAGCTGGATTGCTCGACGATGCGAGCCAACAGCGCGAGGCGTTCGTCGGCGAATTGGCCACTCTTGAAGGTCGCTATGGCGACCTCACAGCGCAGATCGAAGCACAAGGTTTGGAAGTCGCCGGTCTAGAACAAGACGCGGCAACTCTCACCGAAGAGCGCGATGCGCTGCAGGCTGAAATTGATGGCCTCAAAGCGTCGATGACGGATGGCGAAGCCACCGCCGCTTCGCTTCAGTCCGAAGTCCAAGCCCTGCAAGCTCGGATCGCCGAACTCTCCGGCGAGCTCGAAAACCGCAACGCCGCGATCTCAACGTCTGAGGCCAACACGAAACAGGTCGAAGACGAACTGGCAGAGCTCGAAAAGCAGCTTGAAGGCGTAAAAGGCGATGTTTCTGGCCGTGATGTTCAGATCGACGCCCTCCGCGCCGAACTGTCATCGCTGCGTGAAGCGCGGGATGCGTCTGCGGCTGAAGCCGAGTCCCTGAAAGCGGATCTGTCGACCAGCACGATCGAGTTGGACAGTGCAAGCGATGAGGTCGAAAGCCTTAATGTGAAACTGTTGGCGATGACCGATACAAACTCGGCAACCGGCGCAAAACTAGATGCGGAAAAAAACCGTGCGGCGGCGATCCAACGTCAACTCGACGCACTTCGTGCCAACGCAACGGATTCCGAAGCTGAACTGCAAGCCAAGCTGGCTGCAGCCGAAGAGCGGGCAACGCGCTTCGGAACCATGCTCTCGGAAGCGCCAACCCGCGAACAATTGGACGCGACCATCTCGCGTCTCAATGCGGTCACGACGGGTCTTACGAACGCTGAAGAGCGGGCAACGCGCTTTGGTACGATGCTTTCCGAAGCACCAACCCGTGAACAGCTTGATGCAACGAATGCGCGCCTGAAGGCTACTCAAGATCAGCTAGCCACTGCTGAGGAGCGGGCCACGCGGTTTGGCACGATGCTCTCCGAAGCGCCAACGCGCGAACAGTTGGACGCGACCCTCGCTCGCCTCGGTTCCACACAGGACCAGGTGACGACGCTTGAAGCATCCCTGTCGTCTTCGAAAGAATGGGCAGGCATTCTTCAAACCGAGCTGAACGGCGCACCGACGCAGGATCAGCTCGACACCGCCAATGCCCAACTGAAGGCTGCTCAAGATGAGCTGGCTTCGATTGAGGCTGAGTTGGCAGGCGCACAGGAGCGGGCAACCCGCTTCGGCACCATGCTTTCCGAAGCACCAACGCGCGAACAACTTGATGCGACGCTTGCTCGCCTCAAGGCGGCTCAGGATGGCTTGGCAGACGCTGAGGAGCGTGCAACGCGCTTCGGCACGATGCTCTCCGAAGCACCAACCCGCGAGCAGCTCGATGCGACGGTCGCCCGTCTGGGCGACGTCTCCAATACGGCAAACGACCTCCAGACGGCTAACGGTGATCTCGAACAGCGCCTCGCGGCTCTGAACGACGAGATCGAAGCCACGCAAGCGGATCGCGCCATTCAACTCGGAACGATGCAAAGCCGTATGGCCGAGCTTCGCCTCGAAAACCGTGATCTGCAAAACGAGCTGGATCTCTTGGCTTCGCAACCGCCGCAAGTCGTTCAGGCGAATACCGAGAACAGCGATGCGTTGCGGAATGGTCTGATCAACGCACTGGGTTCGGATGCGATCATCAATCCTGATGGTTCGCTGTCCCTCAGCTCCAGCGCGACCTTTGCTGCTGGCTCAGCGACCCTCTCGGGTGGCGGCCAGCAGGTTCTGGGCCGCGCCGCAGGTGAGATCGTGAACTTCCTCAACAACCGTCCGGATGCGCGCGGCGTGATTGTTGTCGAAGGCCACACGGATGCCGATCCGATCAACACCCGCCAGTTCCCATCGAACTGGACGCTCTCGGCGGCACGGTCCGCAAACGTCGTCAACTTCCTGATCACGAGCGGCGTTCCTGCCAATCGGATCAGAGCCGAGGCGTATTCGGATACGCAGCCGATTGATGCAGGCACGAGCCGTGAGGCCTTCGCCCGCAACCGCCGGATCGAATTCGACTTCGCTCCGGAATAATCGGAACGACATGATGATGAAAAAGGCCGCCCCTCGGGGTGGCCTTTTTTCTTACGCGGGTGTGAGAAACGGAGGCGACGATGTCGCTCAGATCAATATTCGAAGGCGTGGCCGAAGCGCTTGATGGTCTTCACGCCACGCGAACAGGGGAACAGGGGAACAGGGGAACAGCGCGTTGATGTCGATCGGCATTTGGCAAAGGGAAATCTCGACGGATCATAACGCGTATCGAGGTTAGGCGGGCGTCATCATCGAAAAACTCAGTTCCCTGACTTGCGTTCTTTCTCGATCTTCCGCCACGCCGCGACGTTGCGATTGTGCTGTTTCAGAGTCTCGGCAAAAGCGTGTCCACCCGTCCCGTCAGCGACGAAATAAATCTCTTTCGACGTGATCGGATTGAGCGTCGCTTCAATCGCCGCACGGCCCGGATTGGCAATCGGCGTCGGTGGCAAGCCCTTGATAACATAAGTATTATAAGGCGTTGCTGCTTTTAACTCCGACCGCCTCAACCCGCGACCCAGCACCGATTTCCCGAGCGTAATTCCGTAGATCACCGTTGGATCCGTTTGCAGCCGCATCCCGCGATTCAATCGGTTGATAAATACCGCAGCGACCCGTTTGCGCTCGCTCGAAACCCCGGTTTCTTTCTCAACGATAGAGGCAAGGATCAGCGCCTCTTCTTTTGTTTTGAGCGGCAGGTTCGGCGCGCGCTTTTCCCACAGCTCATCGAGAGTGGCGACCTGCGACGCTTGCATCCGCGCAATCACGGCGGCACGGCTCTCGTCGCCTTGATAAAAATACGTCTCAGGCGCGAGCGAACCCTCCGGCGGAATTTCTGTGATCTCGCCGGTCAGCTTCTCGGCTGCGTTGATCCGCGCCACCGCTTCAAATGAAGTCAGCCCTTCGGCAACCGTCACCTTGCGCTGGATGGTCTCTCCGTCGGTCAACTGGTCGAGAACAGCCTGCATCGACGCCCCAGCGGGAATGGCATATTCGCCGGCCTTCAACGCCCGATCCGCACCTTTCCATTTCGCACCGAGACGGAAAATCATCGCATTCGAGATTACCTGCTCGCGCTCCAGCTGACCCGCAATCGAATTGAGGCCAGACCCACGCTTCAGGACCACGACCGTCTCTTCGGTTGACGGCCCCGGCGCTTCAAATTTCGATTTTCCGTAAACGCCAGCACCAACGGCACCAATCCCCCCCATCACGAGGAGAGAAAAGAGCCCGGATACCAGCCGCACCCCGCGCCCCGATCAGGTGTCAGGTAGGCTGAGAACCAACGAGGCGTTGGTTCCGCCGAACCCGAATGAATTGGAAATTGCGGCACGAATCTCTCGCTTAACCGCCGTATGCGGCGCGAGGTCCAGCGGCGTATCGACGTTGGGATTGTCGAGGTTGATCGTCGGCGGGGCGACTTGGTCTCGCATCGCTAGCACACAGAACACTGCCTCAACGGCACCCGCAGCCCCCAACAAGTGACCAATCGAGGATTTCGTCGAAGACATCGTGGCTGCAGCCGCTGCATCCCCCATCAATCGCGTCACCGCTTTGACCTCGATCTCATCGCCCAAAGGCGTCGAGGTGCCATGCGCGTTGATGTAGTCAACATCACCCGGAACCATGCCTGCGTTTTTCAACGCCGCTTGCATCGCCCGATAACCACCATCGCCATCCGGAGCCGGAGCCGTGATGTGGTAGGCATCGCCGGAGAGGCCATAGCCGCGCACCTCGGCATAGATTTTCGCACCGCGCGCCTTGGCGTGTTCGTATTCTTCCAGAACGACGACACCCGCACCCTCGCCCATCACAAAACCATCCCGGTCTTGATCGTAGGGCCGCGATCCCCGCGCTGGTTCATCGTTGTAACCTGTGGAGAGGGCCTTACAGGCTGAAAACCCGGCAATCCCGAGGCGACAAAGCGCGCTCTCAGCGCCGCCAGCAACCATCACATCCGCATCGCCATATTTAATCAGGCGCGAGGCATCACCAATCGCATGGGCACCACTCGAACAAGCCGTCACAACCGCATGGTTCGGGCCTTTAAAGCCGTACTTGATCGCGATTTGACCGGAACAGAGGTTGATAAGCGAACCCGGAATAAAGAACGGACCAATCCGGCGGGGGCCTTTTTCGTGCAAGGTCACACTGGCCGCCTCAATCGAGGGCAAACCGCCAATGCCAGAGCCGATCATAACGCCGGTTCTAAATTGTTCTTCTTCGTCTTCCGGCATCCAATCAGCGTCTTTCAACGCCTGCGTCGCTGCCGCCATCGAATAGAGAATAAACGTGTCGATTCGGCGCTGCTCTTTCGCATCCACCCAATCATCCGGGTCAAAGCCCGCCGGTTCGCCCTTACCGGGCACGGCGCACGCAATCTTGCAGGGTAGATCCGAGACATCGAAGCGATCGATCTGCGCCGCACCGGATTGACCGTCGAGCAGCCGGGTCCACGTTTCTTCGACACCGCAACCAAGCGGCGAAACCAGCCCCAGTCCCGTAACGACCACTCTTCTCATGTTCACGTCCCCTGCTCGCAACCCAAAGCAACGTCCGATCGACGCACTTCTATTTGGACAGGGCGGACCCTAAGGGGTTGCGTCTTAAAAGAAAAGACGCCGCGCTCATGAAAAGCGGGGCGTCTTTTAGCCGCAAATGCGCGTCGCTCAGCAGCTTAAGCGCTGTGCTCTTTAATAAAGCCGATGGCATCGCCAACCGTCTGAATTTTCTCAGCAGCATCATCTGGGATTTCAACGCCGAATTCTTCTTCGAACGCCATGACAAGCTCAACGGTATCGAGGCTGTCAGCGCCCAGATCGTCAATGAAGCTCGCGTCTTCTTTAACTTTGGCTTCGTCAACGCCGAGATAGTTCACGACGATTTTCTTTACGCGATCATTCACGTCACTCATGCTTGGTCCTCACTTAGCAACCGCTCAACAGACCCCGATGTGGGGAGAGAGACGGCCTTTACAAGGCCGCATCACCGATGTCAGCCTCAGAATTCGCGCGCTCTTAGCATAGGGTCAGGGTTTTTCAAACAATGATTGGCTTTCGAACACGGCGCAACGGTAAACTTTTTGAGTGCCTCAAATCCCGCCTTTTCCCGCCAAAATTGCATTTTACTCACCAATCACACAATTCGCAGCGCAATTTTCGGAAAGAGACGCTGCTAAACCCCTGACAGCCCAACGGAAAGACCCTGCCCAATCCAGGGCACTTCCGACCGGACTTTCGCGCTCCACGCCCTAGTTCGACGGTGACCGCCCTCTTGGTATTTCGATCCTTTGGAGAATTTCATGCGCACCGCCCTAATGGCCCTGTCCCTCGCCACCCTCGTTCCTGTCCACGCCAATGCAGAGACATGTAACGTCAACATCCATGCGCGCTTTATCGAGGGCGCGCCCAGAGACCGGTTCATCATCGAAAACAAATCAAAAGCTGGAATGGAAATCGCTTCGCTGGAGCTCAATCTGCGGCCTTCAACCGGGCGACTCATCTTCGATACGGAGAGCGGCGGCAGCGGCGTCGAAGTCTTCCAACTCTATCGCGGCGAAACCAGCGACGCTGCCTTGGCCAAGGCGCCAAACGTTAGGGACGGCGATGATCGCCTTGACCTCGCTTTTTCGAGCTTCAGCGCGGGCCAGAAGTATCAATTCTCGATTGATGTGGATGACCGGCTCACGAACTCAGATTTGGGGCAGATTCGGGTTTCGGGCGGTGAAATGCAAGGCGCAGAGCTGATTGCCGCCACGAAAGACGGTTCAGCCTATCGCGGTGTATTTGACGCGAGCAATCGGGCAAGTCTTACTTATGACTGTGAGTAATGAGAAAAAGAGCCATGGTTGACCCGAAAATCAAAGCCGAACTCGCCCCAACCGGGGTGCTGCGTGCCGGAATCAACCTTGGCAACTTCCTCCTCGTCACGGGCAAAGCCGCAAACGGCGATCCGGTCGGTGTGTCGCCAGACATCGCCGCCGAAATCGCGCAGCGTCTGGGGGTGGAGGTTCAATTCGTCCTCTATGACGACCCCGGAGCGCTCGCCGATGGCGTAGGTGATTGGGACATCGGCAACATCGGGGCCGAACCGCAACGCGCCGAGCATATCGCTTTCACCGCCGCCTATTGCGAGATTCAATCAACCTATCTGGTCCCCGCAGGCTCGCCGATCCAAACAATCGAAGACGTCGATAAGCCCGAAATCCGCATCGCCACCAAAGGCCGCGCCGCCTATGGGCTCTGGTTGGAGAACAACATCAAACACGCTGAGTTGGTCAAAACCGATTCCATCGACAGCTCGTTTGATGCCTTTGTTGAACAAGAGTTAGAAGTCCTCGCGGGTCTGCGCCCTCGCCTGCTCTCCGACGTCAAACGCCTCCCCGGCGCACGCATTCTTGAGGGTCAATTCAGCGCGGTCCAACAAGCCGTCGGCACCCCGCGCAAGAACACCGTTGGTGCCGCGTGGCTGGCTGATTTCGTGGAAGAAGTGAAAGCCTCAGGTTTTGTCACAGAGTTGATCGCTAAACACAGCGTCGAGGGCCTGAGTGTTGCCTTGGTGGATAGAGATTGATCAACAATAGTCCTTCCGTACCCAACCGGAGAGACTGGAAAAATTGCGATAATGGGCAAGTTCACCCTTACAACTCTGATCTTTCTAATTTTTGGATACACGCTGCTTTACGTGTTAAGTGCAATCAATCAACGTAAGAAAAAAGACCGCCGCTTTTGGGCGTTACTTAAGCCTTATCCACCCAAGTTCTATTTTAGATTTTTCCTCGCTTGGGTCGCTATTGTTGGGCTAACCCTGCTCGGCAAATTTCTTGGCTATTACAAATAGGCGCTAGACAATGAGTCTTTCGACCCCTGGACGCGAGCAGCCTTTTATCGCCTCACAAATAGCCCTCCACCACCAACGTTGAAATCCCCCCGAAAACGGCGTACCGACGCCTGAAATGACCATCCTTCGGAGCGACTCCCATGTCCAAGCCTAAAAAGGTCGTCCTCGCCTATTCCGG
>CAZXMX010000004.1:0-47998 GCA_964641645.1 uncultured Neomegalonema sp. | reverse complement strand
ACGCGGGAGGCATGGCAAGCCCCACCGGGAGCAAGGTCGAATAGGGATGGCTGTGCTTCGGCGCAGGGCGGCCTCCAGCCCGTCATCCGGGTAGACTGCTAGAAGCGGCGAGCAATCGTCGCCCGAGAGGAATGACCGTCTAGGCGCTTCGGCGCTGGACAGAACCCGGCTTACAGGCCTTCCGACACAAATTTGGGAAAATATGGGCCTCGCCATGGGCGGATATGGGCCGGGTCCGCGTTTCGGCACCGGCTTCGTCGCCGGGGTGGTCAGCGCCGCTTCACTTCGGTCGATTCGGGCACTCAAAAAGTATGTGTTCTTAATTTGTACGAGAATTTCGATAATTAGTTGATGCCGTACTTCGGCCTACCCGCCGTTTAGGGCGTTCCGGCTGAAAATTTAATTCGGCCCATGGGTTTTTTTGCACCCCCTATATGTGGGAGCGCTTACCTAGGTAGGTCGGCACATTTAGTGTTTCGCGTAAATTATTGAGCTGAAGAACGCATTTGACGCAGGAAAGTTCCATGCAAAGAGTCAGTTTTGACCAAAAATTACCATTGACGACCATATCCGCCCATGACAAACCTATTTGCGAGGAGAGACAGTGGCTAAGAACGAAGCAACAAAACAGATAAAAAACTGAGGCAGGTTTCGTACAGCGGCAAATACAGACATTGTTGGCTTCTCTAATAACCAAGACGATCCGAGCAACGTTGAGTAAAGAATACAGGCTTTACTAAAAAAACGAACAAGACATCGGACGAGGCAGGCGGCGGGATGCGTTGTACGTATTCCGCCAGTCTCGGTTAAGCGCCGAAGTCAGACGTTTCAATAGTCCCTTATTCCCTCACATGGCGCTTGCGATCAAGATGCTGGACGGGTGAATGGCTCTGTTTCTTTCGAGAAGCGTCCATAAGGTTGACAAGAAAGGCCGGGTTTCCGTGCCTTCTGGTTTCCGCACGGCCCTCGGCGATGAGCTGGCGCAGGGCTTGGCGCTCAACATGCCCATCGTTGGATTCCCCTGCATTGAGGCACTTCCCTTTTCCAAGATTGAAGAACGCATGGCCGTTCTGGACGAGCTGCCCATCGACGAAGCCGAAGCCATGTCGCTCGCACACCAAATGCTCGGCACGCTGGCGCATGTCACCTTTGACGGCGAAGGCCGCATTGTCCTGCCGGAATACCTGATGGAATACGCAGGCATCACGAACAGCGCGACGTTCGTGGGTCTGGGTCGGACCTTCCAAATCTGGGAGGCCGAAGCGTTGGCCGCTCATGACATCACGACGCGCACCATCGCCCGCGACAACATCAAGATGATGCGAAAGAACAAAGAAACCCCGGAGAGCGACGCGTGACCCCGGAGGCGAGGGCGGCTGCCGATGCCGCGCTCAACGAAGCGTCAGCGCATCACATTCCTGTCCTCTGCGCTGAAGTGATCGAGGCGCTCGACCCCTCTGCGGGCGATGTCATTCTGGATGGCACCTTTGGCGCGGGCGGATATTCGCGGGCGCTGCTGGATGCAGCGGATTGTCATGTCATCGGTTTAGATCGCGATCCCGATGCACTCGCCGAAGCCGAACTTTGGACGCCGCTCTACGACGGGCGCCTTTCGTTGGTGCAATCGACCTTTGGTTCCATGGATACAGCCGTCGCGGATTACCCGCCTGTGACGGGTGTCGTGCTGGACATCGGCGTCTCTTCGATGCAACTCGACCGTCCACGGAGGGGTTTTTCCTTTCTCCGAGACGGACCGCTTGATATGCGCATGGCGCAAGACGGTCCCTCCGCCGCCGATATCGTCAATTCAGCAGATGAGAGCGCATTGGCAGATATTTTTTTTCAGTATGGCGAAGAGCGCCGCTCGCGCGCTTTGGCGCGTGCCGTTGTTGCGGCGCGCAAGTCCGAAGCCATCGAGACAACCGGCATGCTGGCCGCGATTATTGAACAGGCGTCACCCTCCAAACGCCCTGGCCATGCACATCCAGCGACGCGCGTTTTTCAGGCACTGCGCATCGCCGTCAATGATGAGTTGGGCGAGTTGGCGCGCGGTTTGGCCGCCGCCGAAAAACTGCTCGGCGAAGGCGGTCGTTTGGTCGTCGTGACGTTCCATTCTCTCGAAGACCGCGTCGTGAAGCGTTTCTTTCAACAACGTAGCAAGCAGGGCGGAGCGGGCGTTTCGCGCCACGTTCCCGACGCACCAGATGCAGTTGCGCCCAGTTTTGAAATGCTCTCCCGTAAAGCCGTAACCGCCGGACCAGCGGAACTCGAGATCAACCCGCGCGCTCGTTCTGCGAAACTTCGCGCCGGGCGGCGAACGGCTGCGGCCCCGCACGCTGCGGAAATGAAGGGGCTGGGCCTTCCCGGTTTGGTGATGTCAGGGGGAACTTTATGATTGGTTCACTATTACGTCTCGTGACGGTTCTCGCCGCCTTCGCTGTGGTTTTGTCCGCAGCGATGCTCTATCGCGTCAAAACCGAAACCCGTGAGTTGAAGGCCGAAATCCGTTCCCTTGACCGCGAAGGTGATACCATTCGAGAACGCATCGAAGCGCTGGAAACCGAATGGGCGTATTTGAACTCTCCCGTTTATCTTTCCGAGCTGGTGCGCCGGCACTCTGACTTGCTGAACCTCGTCGAACGCCACCCCGATAACTTTGCGCATCTGGTTGAGATTCCGCCCCGAGGTGGGCTCGCGTTTGGAGAGCCTGAATGAAACCTCTCTTTAAACCGGCGCCGTTTGCACAACGGGCAGACGATATCGACATCGAACCTCCTGCGCGGGTTCGCAAACCGCGCTCCCATCGTGCGCGGATGCGTTTTGCCGCTGGAATGTTCATTGTCGCGTTTGCCGCGCTGGGTTGGCGTATGTCAGCGATTGCGCTTGAGCGCGATGATCCGAAAGAAGCCGTGCGCAGTGCCGGGACTGAACAGGTCAAACGCCGTGCGCCGCTGCTGGATCGGGAAGGGCGGCTGCTCGCAACGACCTTGCAGACGTGGGAGGTCTACGTTCACCCCCGAGAAACGCTCGGGTCAGGCGGGGCGAACCCCCAAGACCTATCGGCACTGGGTAAAATCTTTCCACGTCTCGACCTGATTGACCTGCGCCGCCAATTGAACGAAGGCAAACGTAGTTTTATCTGGATCGCACGAAAGGCATCGGCGGACCAATGGCGGCGCGCGCGCAACCTTGGTATCGTTGGCATTTACGCGAAACCGCGTGAAGATCGGGTCTATCCCACAGGGCGCATCGTCTCGCACATTGTTGGCGGCGTTGATGTCGACAACATCGGCGTTGCGGGCGTCGAAGCGGGATTGAATGACAGCATCGGCGGGCCAGACAATCTCGGTAAGCCGCTCCACCTTGCTGTTGATCTGCGCGTCCAAGCGGCACTGCGGCGAACGCTGTCGGAAGCCAAATCTCAGTTTGCGGCCCCCGGCGCGCTCGGTCTCGTCATGAAAGTCAGAACCGGCGAAATGCTGGCGATGGTGTCTTTGCCAGATTTCGATCCGAATGATCGCCCGGCGGCTCCCGCTACGTTCCTGCAACAGGCCCGCAGCCCGATCTTTAACAAGGTGACGCAAGGCGCGTTCGAGCTGGGCTCTATCTTCAAGCTCATTACCACCGCCATGGCGCTCGAATCTGGCGCGGCCAATCTTGATACCCCGCTCAATGCGACGCATCCGATCCGTCGTGGCGGTTTCACGATTTCTGACTACAGAGGCAAAGGCCGCTGGATGTCGCTGCGAGAGATGGTGCGGTACTCGTCCAACATCGCCGCCGTTCGTGTTGGCGAATTGGTTGGCCCGGAACGTCAAGAAGCCTTCTTCAAGAAATTTGGTATCAGCGGAAAAGTCCCCCTCATCGGCGCGCCATCGGGCGAGTTAAGCCGCGCACAACTTCCGCGCCAATGGGGTTCGGCTGAATCCGCCACGGTCAGTTATGGCCACGGCATTTCCGTCTCGCCGCTGCACCTTGCGACGGCGATTGCATCGCTGGCCAATGATGGCTGCCGTGTCACGCCGACACTGCTCAAGGTTACAGAAGCCCCCGTGAACTGCGACCGGATCGCATCATCCGATACCTCGGATAAAATTCGGAAACTAATGCGCTTGGTTGCTGAGAAAAGCTCGGGCCGAAATGCCAATATTCCCGGCTATGAAATTGGCGGAAAAACCGGCACCGCCTATCAAGTTCGTCCGACGGGTGGATACAACACCGACAAACGCTTCAATTCATTTATGGCGCTGTGGCCGACGTCGGACCCGCAATACATCATGTTGATCTCGCTCGACGATCCCAAGCTGCTCGACGGCACGCGCCGCTTACCGCTGGCTGGCCACACGGCAGCACCCACGGCGGGCCGCGCGCTCGAACGCATTGCGCCGCTTTTGGGTATGGTTCCGACAGATCGCTTTCCTTCCCTCGCAAGCAACAATGCAGAGGCGGACGAAGAAGGATGAGCAAAACGGTCACCAGTCTTGGATTGCTCGACGGTGCGATGGTCTTAGGACCAGCGCTTGATCCAGACGCTGATGTGACCGGATTGACGATCGACAGCCGCGATGTAAAGCCGGGCAACGTCTTCGTTGCCGCCAAAGGCGCAAAGCTCGATGGCGCAGAGTTCATTCAGTTCGCGGCACGGATGCAAGCCCGCGCCGCCGTCTGCACCCTCGAAGGCGCGGTCACCGCGCTGGAAACGGGCGCAGCGCCACTGCCATTGATCGTCGTCGATGATCCCCGGCACACCCTTGCCATTGCCGCCTCGCGGTTCGTCGATGCACAGCCCGAGAAAGTCGCCGCGATCACAGGCACCAGCGGCAAGACCTCAACGGCTGATTTCCTCCGCCAAATCTGGGAGTTGATCGGCGAGCAAGCCGCAAGCTTTGGCACAACGGGCGTCAAGGCTCCCGGCCTCGATCTTCCCGGCGGTCTCACGACACCTGACCCGGTGGCTTTGCACGAGTTGTTGGCAAAACTGAAGCAACACGGCGCAACCCATGCCGCGATGGAGGCGTCCTCGCACGGCCTCGATCAACGTCGGCTGGATGGGGTAAAGATCGCGGCCTCGGCGTTGACGAACGTTGCGCGCGACCACATGGATTATCATCCGACCTCGGCAAACTACGCGGCGGCAAAGCTGCGTCTCTTCTCTGATCTCACGCCAAACGGCGCGCCGGTTGTTGTCAATTCGGATGACCTCGTTTTTCCGCTGGTTGCTCAAATTGCCAAGGCACGGGGCCTCGATCTGATCCCGGTGGGCGAAGGCGATGCGGCCTCATCGGGCATTCATATCCTCTCACGGCAGTTTAATAGTTCCGGTCAGACCGTCGAGATCGACTGGGGCGGCCTCTACGAAGTGCACCTCCCATTGGTCGGGGCGTTTCAGGCACGGAACGTCTTAACCGCCGCCGCCCTCGCCATCGCTTGCGGCGCGGATAAGGAAAAAACCCTCTCCGTCTTGCCAAGCCTCAAAGGAGTCCGAGGCCGGATGGAACTGGTCGCCCGCCGCAAGAACGGCGCGACGGTCTATGTCGATTACGCGCACAAGCCCGACGCCATGGTTGCCGCGCTGCGCGGGATCAGACCGCATGTCGAAAAACGGCTGCATGTCCTCTTTGGCGCGGGCGGCGACCGCGACCCTGGTAAACGACCTTTGATGGGCGAGGCAGCGGCGGAACATGCGGATGTCGTGATCGTTACGGACGATAACCCCCGTTCAGAAGACCCCGCAACCATCCGCAAAGCCATCCTCGCGGCAGCCCCCGAAGCCCTCGAAGTCGGCGACCGCGCCGAAGCCATTCTCCGCGCCATCGATGCGCTCGAAACCGGTGACGTGCTGCTCATTGCCGGTAAAGGCCATGAGACCGCGCAAGTCGTCGGCGATGAAACGGTCCCCTTCGACGACGCCGAACACGCCCGCGCCGCGATCATCGTTTTGAATACGGATGAAGCAGAGCTTGTCGAAATGCTGAAGGGAGAGCTGTGATGCTCTGGTCCCGAGAAGCCCTCGTCGCGGCAACCAAAGGCGAAGCCCTCGGCGATTGGGATGCCATCACCGGCGTTTCCATCGACACCCGCACGATCAAAGCGGGCGATCTCTTCGTCGCGCTCAAAGACCAACGCGACGGCCACGAATTTGTCGGCGCAGCCCTCGAAGGCGGAGCCGCCGCCGCGCTGGTTTCGCGCCCCGAAGATTGCCCGGACGATGCACCGCTGCTGGTGGTGGACGATGCACTCTTTGCCCTCGAAATGCTGGCCGAAGCCTCGCGCAGTCGCGCCGCCGATCTGTCCGCGATTGCCGTAACTGGGTCGGTCGGCAAAACCTCGGTCAAAGAAGCGCTGCGTTCGATCTTGTCCGAGCAAGCTGCCACCCATGCGTCGGAGAAATCCTACAACAACCATTGGGGCGTCCCGCTAACACTCGCGCGGATGCCCGCCGCCACCCGCTTCGGTGTCTTTGAAATCGGCATGAACCATCTCGGCGAGATCACGCCGCTGACTCAAATGGCGCGCCCGCATATCGCTATCGTCACGACCGTCGTCCCAGCGCATCTTGGCAACTTCAACGACGAGTCTGAAATTGCCGAAGCCAAGGCCGAAATCTTCAAGGGCCTCGTCCCCGGTGGCACAGCACTCATCAACCGCGACAATCCGTGGTTCGACCTGCTGTCTGAACGCGCAACGGCGCTCGGCGCGCGGGTCATTGGATTTGGTGAACACGCAGAGGCAGGCGTCCGGCTCATCAGCTTGAAACAGCAAGCAACGACGGCAACGGTCGAGGCTGATGTGATGGGGCAGGCCGTAATGTACCGTCTGAATGCCCCTGGCAAACATCATGCCCTCAACTCCCTCGCGGTCCTCGGCGCGGCAACGCTCGCCGGTGCAGACCTTGCGCGCGCCGCGCTGAGCCTGAAGAACTGGCACCCCGGCGAAGGCCGCGGGTCACGCAAAGAAATCCGTTTCGATCCCATCGACCCCAGCACGTCATTCTTGTTGATCGACGAAAGTTACAACGCGAACCCTGCCTCCGCGCGTGCTGCATTGGAGACGTTGGGGCTGGCCGAACCGGGGCTGGACCCGACTGGACGTCGAGGGCGCCGCATCGCTGTGATCGGAGACATGCTGGAACTCGGCCCTCGCGCTGATGAACTGCACGCCGAAATCGCGACCGTCCCCGAGATGTCAAAAATTGATCTCGTTTTTGCCTGCGGGCCTCATTCCCGCGCGCTTTACGACGCGCTGCCGCCTAACAAGCGCGGTGAATGGGCGGAAGATTCTACCAAACTGGCTCCCCTCGTGAATCATGCGGTTCGGGTGGGGGATGCGTTGGTCGTAAAAGGCTCGCTTGGGTCTCGCATGGCCAAGATTGTCGATGTATTGATTGCTCCTCGCGCGCGCCGCAAGCAGGCCTGAGGAAAAGGAACAAACGAACGATGCTCTATCACTTCCTAACTCCTCTGGCAGATACCTTCGGCGGCTTCAATGTGTTCCGCTACATCACCCTTCGCACGGGTGGTGCCTTGATGACGTCGCTGTTCCTATTCTTTATCTTTGGTCGATCTTCGATTGACTGGCTGCGCAGCAAACAAGGCAAGGGCCAGCCCATCCGCGATGACGGCCCCGCACGCCACATCATTGAAAAGGCCGGGACGCCGACGATGGGCGGCGTGATGATCCTTGGCGCGATTACTGTTTCTTGCATCCTCTGGGGTCGGTTCGATCAGGGATTCCTCTGGATCGTTGTTCTGACCATGCTCGGTTTCGGCGCGATTGGATTTTGGGACGACTATCTGAAGGTCGCAAAAAAGAACACCAAGGGCGCCCCCGGAAAGATCAGAATGTTGCTCGGCCTTCTGCTTGCATTGGCTGCCGCAATTTGGGCGACGTATCTCACCCCAGAGCCGTTGCAACAAAAGCTCGCCTTGCCGTTCTTCAAAGAAACGCTGATCGATTTTGGCATCCTCTTCTTCCCGTTCGCGATGATCGTCATTGTTGGGGCTGCCAACTCCGTCAACTTGACCGATGGTCTCGATGGGCTGGCGATTGTGCCGGTGATGATCGCGGCGCTTTCGTTTGCGCTGATCGCGTACTTCGTCGGCAACGCAAAGTTCTCTGAGTACCTGCAAATTCATTATGTTCCCGGCACGGGTGAGATTGCTGTCTTTGTTGGTGCGCTGGTCGGAGCGGGGCTGGGCTTCCTTTGGTTTAATGCTCCGCCTGCGATGGTGTTCATGGGTGATACGGGCAGCCTCGCGCTCGGCGGCGCGCTCGGTGCCATCGGCGTCGTCACAAAGCACGAGCTGGTGTTGGCGATCATCGGCGGCCTCTTTGTCATGGAGACTTTGAGCGTGATCGTCCAAGTCGCCAGCTTCAAATTGACCGGCAAGCGCGTCTTCCGCATGGCCCCGATCCATCACCATTTCGAACAAAAAGGCTGGCAGGAATCGACCATCGTGATCCGTTTCTGGATCATCTCGGTTATCTTGGCGCTGGTCGGCCTTGCCACGCTGAAGCTGCGGTGAACCAGTGATCGTTGTTCAGGCATATGCGGGAAAGCGCGTCGGAGTCCTCGGCATGGGTCGGTCCGGTCTCGCGGCGGCGGCGGCTTTAGAAGCGGGCGGTGCCGAACCGATTTGCTGGGATGATAACGAAGCAGGCCAAGAGGCCGCGCGCAGTGCGGGCTTTATGCTTGAGGATCTCAATCGCGAAAAACCCTTTGAGGATATGGCGGCACTGATCGTCTCCCCCGGTGTTCCACATCTTTACCCCGCCCCAAACAAAGCGATCCAGCAAGCATGGGCTGCGCGCGTCCCGGTCGAAAATGACATCGGTCTTTTCTTCCAAGAAATGTTCGCATGGGAACCGGCAGCAGATGATGACGGCGACGGCAACCCCATCGTCATTGCGATCACCGGATCGAATGGCAAATCGACTTGCACCGCGCTGATCCATCATATCCTGAAAGAAGCAGGCCGCGACGTTCAGCTTGGTGGCAATATCGGTGTCGGTGCGCTCAGCCTCACCTATCCGCGTTCGCGCGAGGTCATCGTGTTGGAGCTGTCGAGCTATCAAACCGATCTCGCGCGCCATCTGACGCCCGACGTCGCGATTTTTCTTAACCTCTCGGACGATCATCTCGACCGCCATGCAGGGAGGGGCGGATACTTTGCGGCAAAGCAGCGCTTGTTCCGCAACGGCCCGAAATCCGTCATTGGCATTGATGAAGCCGAAGGCAAGGCCCTCGCCAATTCTCTGCGCGAGGTTGCGGAAACCGTGCTGCCAATTTCGTCGGCATCGAACCTCAAGAACGAAGACTGGTCGGTCTTTCTGCGCAAGAAACATCTCGTCGAACATCGCAAGGGCAAACAAGTCGCATCCTTCGATCTGCGAGAGGCTCCGGCTCTGCGCGGCGCGCATAACGCGCAAAATGCCGCCGCTGCTTTCGCCGCCTGTCGCCTGATCGGCCTCGGCCCGCGTCAGATCGAGCCGGGCTTGCGCAGCTTTCCGGGCCTCGCGCATCGGTTGGAACAAGTCGGAGAAATTGACGGCGTTCTTTACGTCAACGATTCCAAAGCAACCAACACCGATGCTGCTGAAAAGGCGTTGCTGTCGTTTGAGAAAATACGCTGGATCGTCGGCGGTAAGCCGAAAGAGGGCGGCATCGCCTCGCTGCTGCCGCTGATGGATCGCGTCGAGAAAACTTATCTGATCGGCGAAGCAGCGGATGCGTTTGCCGAACAACTCGGCGACCACGCGTCCGTCATCGCCGAAACCATCGAGAACGCCGTCACCATGGCGAGCGCCGAAGCAAATGAAGGCGACACGATATTGCTCGCGCCTGCCTGTGCCAGCTTCGACCAGTATCCAAACTTTGAAGTTCGGGGCGACGCTTTCCGTACCGCTGTCGAACATCTGAAAAAGGAGCGCGCAGCATGACCGCGCTAATCTTTGACCATCGCCCGCGCCTAACGTGGGGCGGCGTTCGCCATTGGTGGGATGCTGTCGATAGACCGCTGCTGGCCTGCGCACTTTTCCTCATTGCTTTGGGCATTGTTCTCAACTTTGCCACCAGTCCAGCACTGGCCGCGCGAACCGGCGTCGAGCCGTTCTACTACGTTACCCGCCAAGTTATCTTTGCGGTTCCGGCCATTGCCCTGATGATGGGCCTGTCGATGGCCTCGCCCAAAGTCATTCGCCGCTTCGGGGTGGTTCTGTTTTGCGTCACCATCGGTTTGCTGATGTTGGTCTTGCTGATTGGTGCAAGCCGTAACGGGTCGCAGCGTTGGCTGTCGTTTGTTTTCTTCTCGTTGCAACCGTCTGAACTGGTCAAACCTGCCTTGATCGCCGTATCGGCTTGGATGTTCTCGGTGAAAGACGAACCCAACGCACCACCGGGGGCGATGGTGGCTGCAGGCTGCCTCGCGCTCACCGCTTTTCTCGTCGCGCTGCAACCCGACTATAGCCAGACCGCTTTGATCTGCGCCGTCTGGGGTGTTGTCTTCTTCTTATCCGGTGCCTCGATTATCTGGGCCGCATCCGGCGGATTGCTGGCCATCGGCGGCGGTGCCATTGCCTACGCGACCTCGCCGTATGTAGCCGAGCGCCTGCGCTTGATGGTCGATCTGGATTCGCAGAGCGGGTATCAAATGCGCAAGACCGTCGCAGCCATCCGTGAAGGCGGATTGTGGGGGACGGGGCCGGGCGAGGGGATCGAGAAACTTGGCCTACCCGACGCGCACTCCGATTTCATCATCGCGGTTGCCGCGGAAGAATACGGCCTGATCCTCACGCTGCTGGTCGTCGCGGTCTATGCCTTCATTGTCGCGCGTGGGTTGCTGCTGGCCGCCAATCTCAAGTCGGTCTTCGGACGTCTTGCGGTCAGCGGCGTGTCGGCACTGATCGGATTTCAGGCGTTCATCCATATCGGCGTCTCGGCGCGGCTGTTGCCGCCGACAGGCATGACGTTGCCGCTGGTCAGCTACGGCGGATCGAGCCTCATGGCGATGGGCGTTGCGTTCGGTATGTTGCTTGGCCTCACACGCATGGACATGGAACGTTTGCGGTGAGCAAGTTCGCGGTTCTCGCAGCGGGCGGCACGGGCGGGCATATGTTCCCGGCTCAATCGCTGGCCGAAGAATTGCTGCGGCGCGGATGGCGCGTCGCCTTGGCCACCGATAAGCGCGGATTGAATTACGCGGATGGTTTTCCTGAAGCCGTCGAGCGCCGCGCTCTCAAAGCGGCAACGCCCGCACGCGGCGGGATCATTGCCAAGATCGCGGCCCCGCTCGCCCTGATTAGCGGCACGATAGAAGCGGTTCGTTGGTTCAAATCAGACCGTCCCGACGCTGTGATCGGTTTCGGCGGTTATCCCGCCGCCCCGGCCACAGCCGCCGCCATTCGCCTGAAAGTCCCGCGCATTATCCACGAGCAAAACGCGGTCTTGGGCCGGGCCAATAAGTTGTTCGTCAAGCGCGTCGACTTGCTCGCGTGTGGTATCGGCAAACCGACCAACACGCCCTCAGGCGTCGAGACAACCATCGTTGGCAACCCCATTCGCGATACCGCTTTGTCTTTTGCCGATACGCCTTACACGCCCATCGGAGAGGGGCCGATCCGTCTGCTCGCCTTTGGCGGTTCGCAAGGATCGAAGGCGTTATCTGATATGATCCCCAACGCACTTGCGGGTCTGCCAGAAGCGTTGAGGGGACGGCTACAAACGACGCTGCAGGTTCGCGAAGCCGGCTTGGATGCCGCGAAAGAGCAACTGGCGGCGGCCAATATCCAAGCCGATGTCGTCCCATTCTTCGACGATATGCCCAAACGCATTTCCGAGGCACATCTGGTCATTGCCCGCGCCGGGGCTTCGACCTGTGCCGAACTCACCGCACTCGGACGGCCAGCAATCCTCGTTCCGTTGCCGAGTGCGATGGGTGACCACCAAACCGCAAACGCGCGTTCGCTGGAACAAAGTGGCGGCGCGATCTTGCTGCCGGAGAAAGACATGACCGAGCAGGGCATGACCGATCTCATCGCCTCGCTCCTCAATGACCCGACAAAGCTGTCCCAGATGGCCGCCGCTGCCAAAACGCTCGGCAAACCGAACGCCGCGACGGACCTCGCTGACTTGGTTGAGGAATACGCCGCACGCGGACGTTAACCGCGCGTTTACCTTCAACGGCCACCGTTTTGGTCGAATGGGCCATCGTCCAGCCTCACTGCTGCCGCAAGGCACTTGCACATTTTAGTGAGAACGCCCAAAACCAAATTGGTTAACGCGCGTCATCAGAGCGTGCGATGAAAAACGGAGCAGACAATGACAGGCATCCCCTTTGACATGGGTCCGATTCACTTCATTGGAATCGGCGGCATTGGAATGAGCGGCATTGCGGAAGTGATGCTGAACCTCGGCTACAAGGTGCAAGGCTCGGATCAACGCGAAAGCCCGATCGTCCAGCGACTCCGTTCTATGGGGGCAACCGTCCATGTCGGCCACGCGCCCGAGAACGTGACCGGTGCGAGCGTGATTGTCGTCTCGTCAGCGATTAAAGACGAGAATGTCGAGCTTGCTGCTGCGCGCGGCAATCGCGTGCCTGTCGTGCGTCGTGCCGAGATGTTGGCCGAACTAATGCGGCTCAAGCTCAATGTCGCGGTCGCCGGAACCCACGGCAAGACCACGACGACGTCGCTGGTTGCGACCCTGCTGGATGCGGGCGGCATGGACCCCACGGTCATAAACGGTGGCATCATCCAGTCCTACGGCTCGAACGCTCGCAAAGGCGAGGGCGAGTGGATGGTGGTCGAAGCCGACGAGAGTGACGGCACCTTCGTCAAGCTCCCGGCAACCATCGGTGTCATCACCAATATCGACCCCGAACACATGGAGCATTACGGCACCTTCGATAACCTCCGCGCCGCGTTCTTGCGCTTTGTCGAGAACATCCCGTTCTACGGAGCCGCCGTTTGCTGCATCGACCACCCCGAAGTGCAAGCCCTGATCGGACGGGTCAAAGATCGCAAGATCATCACCTATGGGTTCAGCCCCCAAGCCGATATCCGCGTCGTCAACCTCCGGTATGAGCTGGGAACCGCGCGCTTTGATGTTGAATTACGCAACGGCACGACGCGCTTGGTCGAAGGATTCAGCCTGCCAATCCCCGGTGACCACAACGTCCTGAATGCGCTGGCCGCCATTGGTGTTGCGCGGCAACTCGGGATCAGCGACGAGACAATCCGCGATGGCTTGGCTGGTTTTGCTGGCGTCAAACGCCGCTTTACCCATGTTGGCGATTGGAACGGCGTTCGTATCATTGATGACTACGGTCACCACCCGGTCGAAATTGCCGCCGTTCTCAAAGCGGCGCGCGCGTCCACACAAGGCCGGATCATCGCCATTCACCAACCCCACCGCTACACGCGCCTCAGCCATCTGTTTGAAGATTATTGCAACTGCTTCAACGATGCCGATGTCGCGATGATCTCCGACGTTTATGCGGCAGGGGAAGACCCCATTGAAGGCGCAGACCGAGACTCGTTGGTGGCCGGATTGACCGAACGCGGTCATCGCCGCGCGCTGACGATTGACGGCCCCGAAGACCTGCCCGCACTGGTCGCCGCCGAAGCGCAGCCCGGCGATTTGGTGGTGTGCCTCGGCGCAGGTTCGATCACAACATGGGCGAATGAATTGGCCGAGGCGCTGGGAAAGCATGAACGCGCGGCGTAGTTATGAACAGTGTAAGCAGACTTCGACGCGTACCTCTTCGACAGGTTTGGCCGCATGAGGCGCACGATTTTACGCGATGGATGGAACAGAATATTGAGGTCTTGAATGAAGTTCTCGACCTAAACCTCGTAAGTGTTGATCGTGAACGGAAAACTGAGTCATCGTTTAGCGTAGATCTCGTTGCGGAAGACGAAAGCGGCATCACTGTCGTTGTCGAGAACCAACTTGGCAAAAGCGATCACGACCATCTCGGTAAATTGATTACGTACTTGGCGGCCACTGAGGCTCGAGCAGCAATTTGGGTCGTCTCTGAGCCTCGCCCAGAACATGTGAGTGCAGTAGGGTGGTTAAATGATGCCGGTTTGGCGCGTTTCTACCTCGTGAAGGTGGAAGCAGTTCAGATTGGAGACTCTCCACCTGCTCCATTGCTGACTTTGATTGTCGAACCTAGCGATGAGGTTGCTCTCATTCGTGGAACAACGTCTGAGCAATCTGAACGTCATCGGCTGAGGCAGGTTTGGTGGGGAAAACTAATCTCACACCCTGAGGCCCGATTGCATTCGCACATAAGTCCCGGAGGATACTCCTACATCGGGACGAGTGCCGGAGTTCGCGGACTGAGTTTGAATTATGTGATTAAGCAGGATTTTTGTGCTGCGGAACTTTATATTGATCGCGGCAAGGGATCAGATGTCTTGAACCACATGATTTTCGAAGAGCTTGCCGCTCGACGAACGGAAATTGAAAGCGCTTTCGGTGGGGAACTTTCCTGGGAAGCTCTCGAAGCTAAGCGGGCTTGCCGTATAAAGGCTCCGTTGACGGGCGGATACCGTGCGGATGCCGCCGAATGGGATGGCATTCAGCAAAGGCAGATAGACGCAATGAATCGCCTTCAGAGTTCGTTGAAGCCACATATCGACGCGATTGATATTGCGAGTCTTGAGCAAGCGACGTTCGGTGAATCCGACGAAACAACCTGATCGGTTGCGCGCATGAACCCCGATTGGAACGGTCGCCTTCTCAACGATAAACCGCTCGCGCCGTACACATGGTTTCGTGTGGGCGGTCCTGCAGAAGTCATTGCGACACCGTTTGATGAAGCGGCGCTGTCTCAACTTCTTGCTGCAACGAACGGTCCCATCCTCGCGATTGGGGTTGGATCGAACCTGCTGGTGCGCGACGGCGGCATTGACGGCACGGTGATCCGTCTGGGTCGGGGCTTCAATGAGATCACGGTTGACGGCACACGCATCCGGGCCGGATCAGCGGTGCTTGATGCCAAGGTCGCAACCGCAGCAGCGGATGCCGGGATTGCGGGTCTCGAATTTCTTCGCGGCGTGCCAGGCACCATCGGTGGTGCCGTACGGATGAATGCGGGCTGCTATGGCACCGAAACGAAAGACCGCCTCGTCGAAGCACGTGTCGCGTTTCGGGACGGATCAGTCAAAACCCTCAGCAATGCCGAACTCGGCTTTCGATACCGCCACTCCGATCTGCCTGACGACGCCGTCGTGATCGACGCGACCTTCGAGGGCGAAGCCGACGACCCCGCCGCCATCCACGACCGCATGACCACCCTCATGAGCAATCGCGAAACCTCGCAGCCGATCCGGGAAAAAACCGGCGGCTCGACCTTTCGCAATCCCGAAGGGGAGAGCGCGTGGAAGCTGGTCGATGCGGCGGGTGGACGCGGCCTCCGCGTCGGCGGGGCTCAGATGAGCGAAAAGCACTGTAATTTCATGATCAATACCGGCGATGCCAGCGCGGCGGACCTCGAAGGCCTCGGCGAAACCATCAGGCAGCGCGTCAAAGAAACCTCAGGCCACGACCTCCATTGGGAAATCAAGCGGGTCGGAAAGGCTTAGCTAGAGTGAGCCTTCGGCGAGGATAATACTGCGCGGCTCGGTGATCGACCGAAAGGGATACGCCCCGCCGACTACAAAACTGGCAAAATCGATTTCGACCATGTTTTTGTGCCCAAGTTTTTTCAGCACCACGTGCTGTGTGGCTGTGGACGATAACTCACCCAAGATCTTCTCGAAACCCTGCGCCTTTGCGCGCTGCCCCAACGCATCGCGCATCTGCTGATAAACGCCCTTGCCGAGCGCATCCCCATGCACAACCCCCATGTCTGCAAGAACGACCTCTCCTGCGCCAATGCGCCTCTTTTCGCGATATTTCTGGCAAAGGGATCGCGTCAAAGCCACCAACGGTGCGAATTTTCCCGTCGGGTCGCTTTCGCTATCAAATTGCAATGAAAAGTCAGTGGCGATCAGACACCCAACCATCTTTTCCGTCTTGGCATCAAAAGCAGCGACCGACAATCCTTCGTCGATCATCTGCTCAAACGAGCTGCGCAGGTAGGTTCGATACTCATCCAGACCAATGTTCAACGCGCGGTGCAGCGTGCTCCCTTGGATGAAAACATCGGTCGCCAACGCAAAAGCCGCGTCCAAATGTTCGGGGCCGAGAGGCTCGACGCGGACTCCATTGGCTCCAACCGCCACAATTCCCCTCACATTCTTCATTGTTTCGTCCGTAGGCGAATCAAATACTGCGTGAACAATTGCGCGCTACGAGGCATAAGAAAAGCGTCACGATTGAACATAACACATCGGGCAAGAGCAGAGTGACCAAGTATAAGAAAATTGCCGTCCTCAAGGGCGGACCATCGGCGGAACGCGAGGTTAGCCTCGTGTCGGGTCGCGAGTGTGCGCAAGGCTTGCGGGATGCAGGCTATGACGTCGTCGAAATTGATGCGGGCGATGATCTTTCCGAACAGCTTCGCGCGGTAAAACCCGATGCTGTCTTTAACGCGCTGCATGGTCGTTGGGGCGAAGATGGTTGCGTGCAAGGCATTCTCGAATGGATGCGTATTCCCTACACCCATTCTGGTGTGATGGCGTCTGCCGTCGCGATGGATAAGGAAAAGGCCAAACAGGTTTTCGCCGCCGCGGGTATTCCGGTCGTCCACAGCATCCTTGCGACCCCTGCGGACATCGCCGCCAAGCACCTCATGGCGTTGCCTTATGTGGTGAAGCCTTACAACGAAGGCTCTTCCGTCGGCATCCACATTGTCCGCGAAGGCGCGAACACACCGCCGCAACTCGACACGCCCGATGCCCCTGAGAGGCTGATGGTCGAACAATACGTGCCGGGCCGAGAGCTGACAGTGGCGGTCACCGACGGCGAACCGCAAGCGGTCACCGAGATTTTCGTCGATGGCTGGTACGATTACGCCGCTAAATATAGCGCAGGCGGTTCGCGCCACGAAGTACCGGCAAACCTTTCGGAAGACATCGCTGCAAAATGCCTCGACTATGCGGCCCGCGCCCATGAGGCGTTAGGCTGTCGAGGCGTCAGTCGCTCGGACTTTCGCTATGATCCGGATACCGGAGAGGTCATCATTCTCGAAGTGAATACCCAACCCGGAATGACCCCGACGTCACTCGTTCCGGAACAAGCGGCCTATAAAGGAACGCGCTTCTCAGATCTTGTCGCTTGGATGGTGGAGGATGCCTCATGCGGGAGGTGATTTCGGTGCAAAACTCGGACGATGATGAATATCGTGCGCGCGTGCGACAGATCGCGGCGTCTCTTAAAGAGCGCCACACCAACAAACCGACACTTTGGCAAAAGTATCGTCCGCGTTGGAATACACGCGACAAGCTCACGTTCTGGCTTCCCTTGGGCATCGTGTGTGTCGCAGCGGTGTGCGCGGCTTATTGGACGGAACTCAAAACCGCGACCGTCTCAAAAGTCAGCGAAATGCGTCAGGCGGTCGTGACTCATCCTGAGTTTGCAGTGAAACGATTGGAAATCACCGGTCGCCACGAGACGTCTCGTAACTTCGTGCTGGCGGCGCTTGAGATTGATGGCAACGAAAACAGCATTTCATCGCTTGAACTCGATGTGGCCGAGGCGCGAGAGCGTCTTATCCGGTCGCCATGGATCGACGAAGCATCGGTCGCGCTTGATCCCGGTGGTACGCTTCGCTTGAGTTTGAGTGAAAGAACCCCGGCAGCGATTTGGCGCGCCAACGGTGAATACTGGCTGATCGACAGCGAAGGCGAATTGATCGCCACGTTAGATGGCCCCGGCAAACGTCTCGATCTCCCTTATCTGTTGGGGCAGGGGGCGGACGATGCCGTGGCTGAGGCGCGCACGCTGCTACTCAGCGCACCGCCCCATGTCGTCAATGAAGTACTCGCGCTGGTTCGGCGTGGTGGGCGACGCTGGGACGTTGTGAGCAAGCACGGCTTCGTCATCAAACTCCCCGAGGAAGACGCGCTGAATGCGCTGCGGTCCTATGGCCGCAGTAATCTCGGAGAGCGTCTCAAATCGCGTGCGGTCATTTCGCTCGACCTGCGCCGCCCCAACGAGCCGCCTGTTCTCGCGCTTGAACCCGGCATGAATGGCTTGCGGTTGGAGGCTCTGGCAGAACTGCGCAAGCCTGATCCGACCAGATGAACGATCCGGCTGTTCTGGCACAGCGAGCGCTGCGCGAACGTATGGCGACGGCGCTGCGTGAAGGCGTCATCGCGGCTGTTGATCTCGGAGACTCCAAAACAGTTTGCGTGATCGCGCGGGTCGATCTGGGCCAACTCGCAATGGGCGTATCGGGGCGTGATACCGATGCCTATTCCGCGCTCAAAGTCATCGGCGTTGGCGTGACCAACGCGGGCGGAATGCGCAACGGCGTGATTGCCGATGCAAAAGCCGCGTCTCGGTCTATCCGTGCTGCCGTTGATTTGGCGCAAGAGCATGCAAAGGAAGAGGTCAAAGGCGCGATCTTTTCAATCGGTGGCGGCCTGCCGCGCAGCCTGACGGCCCGCGCGGAAACATCCATTCCAACGACGGAAGTGGATGATGCGACCGTTGCCCGTTTGATGACGTCCTGTCGGCCAGAACTCGCGCCGCGTCTGCGCAGACCGGTCTTGGTTGAGCCAACGAACTTTGTTGTTGATGGGAACAGCGGCATTTGCGACCCGCGCGGGGCACCAGCGCGAACTCTCGCAATGGATATTGCGGTTCTCACGCTCGAACGCTCGGCTTTGCAGGCCGTCGTGCAAGCTGCCGTCATGTCAGACTTGAGTGTCGATGGCGTGATTTCCTCCAGCGTTGCGAGCGCGGTGACGTGCCTGACCAACGATGAGCTGGAGCTGGGCGCCGTCTGCATTGACATGGGCGCGGACATGACCGGCTTCGCCACTTATCGACGCGGACAGTTTCGACGCGCAGATGTTGTCCCGCTTGGGGGCGAGCGCATCACAGCGGATCTCGCGCAAGCCATGGAGTGTGGCCGCGACCAAGCCGAGGCGCTCAAGGTTCAAGCGGGCGGACCCGTTTCGGCTGACCCGTCTGTCTTGGGCGGAACCGGCGAAGCAGAAATGTCGACTGTTTTGGTTGGCGTGGTTCGTCCCCGTCTTGAAGAAACGTTCGAGATGATCCGAATGCGAATGGACGGCGAAGAGGTTCGTCCCGTCGTCTTGACCGGAGGCGCAAGTCAGTTGCCGGGTGTGGTCGAGGTCGCGCGAGCGGTTCTCGGGCGACGTGCGCGGCTCGGCAAATCACTTCGCGTTCCGGGTGCGCCGAGCGACGCATCGGGGCCAGAATTTTCGACAGCGCTCGGGATGCTCGCCTACGCGGTCAAGTGTGACCAAAATACGTGGGTTGACGCGATGGAAATTGTCGCAAATTCCGAGCGGCGATTTACCGGTGTATTCGATTGGCTTCGCCGAAATTGGTGAGATATTACTTTAAGTAATGGGGGCTTAAGTGCCCGTAAATTATAAATTTTTTCTAGCCTTATGGTTAATTTTCGGTATTAAATCGAATCACAACAAGAGCATAAAAACAACTCTTACAGCAGGCAAAAACATGGCTTTGAATCTGGGCACGCTCGATGAGCGTGAGCTGAAGCCGAAGATCACTGTCTTCGGTGTCGGTGGCGCTGGCGGTAATGCCGTCAACAACATGATCTCCAACAATCTGGAAGGCGCGGACTTCGTTGTCGCCAACACGGATGCGCAAGCGATCGAGGGTTCCTCGGCACCGCGCCGCATCCAACTTGGCAATGATGTTACGCAAGGCCTCGGTGCAGGAATGCGTCCGGAAGTCGGACGCGACGCTGCCGAAGAAACAATCGATGAAATCATTGACCACCTGTCGGGTGCGAACATGTGTTTCATCACCGCCGGGATGGGCGGCGGCACCGGAACGGGTGCAGCGCCAGTCATCGCGAAAGCGGCCCGCGAATTGGGTGTGCTCACGGTCGGTGTCGTCACCAAGCCGTTCTCGTTTGAAGGCAGTCGCCGTGGCGCGCTGGCTGATCAAGGGATCGAAGAGCTTCAGCAATACGTCGACACGCTGATCGTTATTCCGAACCAAAACTTGTTCCGCATCGCGACCGAGAACACGACCATCATGGACGCCTTCAAACTGGCGGATGATGTTCTCTATCAGGGCGTCAAAGGCGTGACCGACCTGATGGTGATGCCCGGCCTCATCAACCTCGATTTCGCCGATGTGCGAACCGTGATGGGTGAGATGGGCAAAGCGATGATGGGCACCGGCGAAGCCGAAGGCGAGTCCCGCGCTGTCGATGCCGCTGAGAAAGCCATTGCGAACCCGCTGCTCGACGATGTGTCGCTGCAAGGTGCGCGCGGCGTGCTGATTAACATCACCGGTGGTTACGATCTGAAACTCTTCGAGGTCGATGAAGCGGCCAACCGGATCAAGCAAGAAGTCGATTCAGAAGCGAACATCATTGTCGGATCGTGCTTCGATACGACGATGGAAGGCCAGATGCGCGTTTCGGTCGTTGCGACCGGTATCGAAGCTGAAGCTGGACGTCTTCCCGTCGAAGAAGCGCCCGAAGTGGCAGCACCATCTGCTGTCCGTCGCGCGATCCCACGCCCAGCCGTTAATCCAGACAGCGGTGAGCTACGCCCCGGTGCCCGTCACGCGGTACGCCGCGCTGCGATCCAGCGCCCAGCGTCTGCGTCGAAAGTGGCAAAAACCTCGACAGCCATTGATGACGATTTCGATATCGATGAGCAGTCGGTTACCGAAGAAGCACGGGCAGAGCAGACGAACGCCGTCGCCACTGAGCAACTTGCGACGGGGACCGACGGTCCTGGCTTCCCATCTTCGGTGAATGCAAGTGGTCAGGCCATCCCAACGGTCGTTGATCCCAATGTTGCTGAGACAACTGGCTCAGCCGCAGCAGCGCCTTCGGACGCTGGCCCCGCGAAGCGTGGGTTGACGGCGCTTGGTGGATTGAACCTGATCCGCAGAGTTGCCGACAGTTTTGGTTCGTCGGACACGCAAAAGAAGCAACCGTATAACGAGCGGCGTCTGGACAAGGACGACGACGAAGACGGCGATCTTCAAATCCCAGCGTTCCTCAGACGCCAAGCGAACTAAACGGACGTCGCGCGACCTTTGAACGACGATGATCAGGTTTCATGCATCTCCCGGCGTGAAACCTGATTTATCGAATGCTCAAGTCGCATGAAATTCGATAGAGGACGCCGCAGACTTGTTTGTGTCGTCCAAAGTTCCCGCCCTTGATGTAGATTTTTGCGCCGCGCGTTCACAATACGCGCGGCGTTTCGCTTTGAAATTCTCAAAAAGTCCGTGCGATCTTTAGTTGGCGGTAACTTTCCACCCCGATTGAGAGCCTTATGTTAACCATCTGTTAACTAATATATTCTTCAGAGTAATAATTGATACAAACTGCAATAAACGTTGATTTGGTTCGCGGTTCTTCCGCTGCTAGTTGCTAAATAACAAAAAAATACTCCGAGGTTTCGATGCAGAGAACATTGTCACGCGCCGTCCACATGAATGGGATTGGCGTGCACAAAGGGGAAGCGGCCTCGATCCGTGTGATGCCTGCCCCCTGCGACTATGGTGTCCGCTTTATGCGCACCGATGTCGTTGGTCTCGATGCGATGGTTGAAGCGCGCTTTGACGCGGTTGTGGATACAGCACTCTGCACCCGAATTGGAAATAGCGACGGTGTCTCCGTCTCGACCATCGAGCACCTGATGGCTGCTCTGGCGGGATGTGGCATCGACAATGCCCTTGTTGAGCTCGACGGACCTGAAATCCCGATCATGGACGGCAGTTCGGCGCCGTTCGTCTCTGCCTTTCTAGGGGCGGGGGTTATTGATCAGGACGAACCCCTGCGTGTGATCCGCATCTTGTCGTCCGTTTCGGTCGAACATGACGGTCGGACGGCTTCTCTTGATCCTTCCGATACGTTCGAAATCGAGTTCAAGATTGATTTTGAAGACGAGGCGATTGGCGTTCAGCATCGCGCGGACCGTTTCGCAGGCGATTGCTTTATCGCTGATTACGCGGACTCGCGGACATTTGGTCGGTTAGAAGACATCGAAAAACTGCGGGCTCTTGGTTTTGCGCGTGGCGGATCGCTGGATAACGCGATTGTTGTTGATGGTGACAAAATCCTCAACGAGGGCGGATTGCGTCACAAAGACGAGTTCGTTCGTCATAAAATGCTCGATACCGTCGGTGATCTTGCCCTCAGCGGCGCGCCGATTGTCGGTCGCTATTGCGGTATTAAATCCGGCCATGACATGACTAACCGTCTGTTACATAAGCTGTTTGAAACCCCGAATGCTTGGCGCTTTGATGTGGTCATGGATCGCACGTCGGTTGCCCCGGATTACCTGAGCAACGTTCCGATGGCCGAAGCTGTCGGCGCTTGAATCCGGGATTGATATTTCCAGAACTTTATGTGAACAAGTAACCTAACCTGCGCTTGGCTTCTTGCGCGCAGGCAGGTAAGACCAATGCGTCGGCGAGAGGATAGCTCTCGCCATTGCGAGCAGGAGTAGGGCATGAAAGCCAATCGTTTTACGTCCGTATTTCGATCAACCTTTGTATGCGTTGCATTGCTCGGGGTTTCCGGCTGCAGCGGATCAGTGCCGACGCTTTTTGGTGAAACCAAAACACCAATCGAAGCGCAATCCGCGGAAGACATCTTCGCGAACGCTCAAAAAGAGCTTGCGAACAACAACCCACGCCGTGCGGCGAAGACGTTCGATGAGATCGAACGCCTATATCCATATTCTGACCTCGCGAAACGTGCGATGCTGCTGTCCGCCTTCTCTTCTTACGAGGCCACAGATTACGACAACGCGATCACATCGGCTGAGCGGTATGTCGGCTTTTATCCGTCCGATGATCGCACCGACTATGCTCGCTACATCGTCGCGCAAAGTTACTACGAGCAAATCGTTGACGTAGGCCGGGACCAAGGTGTCACGGAAGAGGCGTTGAAATCGCTGCGAGAGCTGATCGCACGTCATCCGAAAAGTGAATATGTCGAGGATGCCCGGCTCAAGCTCGATACCGCGCTGGATCAACTTGCTGGCAAAGAAATGTCGGTGGGGCGCTATTACCTAAAGCGCGGAAATTACCTCGCGGCGATCAACCGCTTCCAGCGGGTCGTCAAAGAATATGACACCACAACCCACGTTCAGGAGTCGCTGCACCGTTTGGTCGAGGCGAACCTTGCTCTGGGACTTGTTGATGAAGCTAAATCAGCCGGGGCTGTCCTCGGTCATAACTATCCGGGTTCTGATTGGTACTCGAACAGTTACAGCATGTTGACCGAGAGCGGTGCCGTGGTCGGTGGCGAAAAGGATTCTTGGTATTCTCGCGCCTATCGCCAGGTCATCAAAGGTGAATGGCTCTAACCGATGCTGCGTCGGCTTTCGGTTCGCGATATTGTCCTGATCGACAGTCTTGATCTGGACTTTGGCGCGGGCCTTGGGGCCATGACCGGCGAAACAGGAGCCGGAAAATCAATCCTTCTCGACGCTCTTGGCGCTGCGCTGGGTGCCCGCGTTGCGGGAACCTTGGTTCGGGCCGGGGCCAGCAATGGCAGTGCGACCGCCGAGTTTGAGGTGCCTCAATCTCACCCCGCGTGGGATTGGCTGCGCGATCAAGGCTACGAGATTGAAGACGAAACGCTGATCCTTCGCCGTGTCGTGGGTGAAGAGGGCCGCAGCCGTGCCTTCGTCAACGATCAACCCGCCAGCGTTTCCGCGCTCCGAAAGCTCGGCGCGATGTTGGTTGAAATTCATGGACAGTTCGATGACCGCAGTCTGACCAATCCGGCGGCACACGGGTTCTTGCTTGATGCCTATGCCGGATTGCAAAAGCGCGGCGCGAAAGTCCGAAAGTTGCATGCGGCATGGCGGAAAGCCGAGAAGTCCTTGGTTGCGGGCCGCACCGAGATTGAGGAAGCCCGCTCTGATGCCGAATATGTCCGGCACTCTGTCGAAGAACTCGAAGAACTGGCTCCCGAAAGCGATGAAGAAGCGACCCTAGACACGGAACGCCGCTCGATGCAGCGCGCGGTGTCAATTGCCGAGGATGTTTCTAAAGCCGCCGATGCTTTGGGCGTAAAGGGAGCGGAAGGGCGGATCGCAGAAGCCGTGCGTTGGCTCGACATGGCCGCACCGAAAGCCGATGGGCGGCTCGATGCGTCTCTGTCTGCGTTGGATCGCACGATGACGGAGATGTCTGAAGCGGTGCGCGAAGTCGATGCGGCGATGGATGCCCTGTCAGTGGACCCGAACGTTCTGGAGCAAATCGAAGAACGCCTCTTTGCCCTGCGCGGTTTGGCGCGAAAACACCGGATGAGCGTCACCGACCTTGCGACTTTACGGGCGAAGATGAGTGAACGGCTCGCCTTCATCGAGGCGGGGGAAGAACGCTTACTGGCACTTGAAACCGAAGCCCGAGAGGCGCACGAGGCTTATTTGGTGGAGGCGCGCGCGCTGAGCGCAGCACGCAGTAAATCTGCGGGGCAGCTTGATAAGGCGGTCATGAAAGAACTGCCGCCGCTCAAACTGGAACGCGCAAAGTTTCGGACCGAGGTTGCCGCAGACGAAGACTCCGGCACGGCAGAAGGCATTGATCGGGTCTCTTTCACCGTCGCGACCAATCCCGGCTCTCCCTTCGGGGCGATTGATAAAACGGCATCGGGCGGAGAGCTTTCCCGGTTCTTGCTCGCGTTGAAGGTTTGCCTCGTCGGCAATGCGAACGAAAAAACGACGATTATCTTTGATGAGATTGATCGCGGTGTTGGCGGTGCGACGGCGGCAGCGATTGGCGTTCGCTTGCGGCGCTTGGGCGATGCAGGGCAGGCGCTGGTGATTACGCATGCACCGCAAGTGGCCGCTGAAGCTTCGCGGCACTGGCGGATCAACAAGAATGTATCGAAATCTGGCGGCAAGGAAATCACAACGACGAATGTGGTCGTCTTGTCTGAAAAAGAGCGCGTGGCCGAACTCGCCCGGATGCTAGCCGGGGAGACGATCACCAAAGAGGCGAGAGAAGCGGCGCGCAGTTTGCTAAAACAAGTTCCAGCCGCGTAACTGAACGCCATGCTCGTGAATGCGGAATAGCGCGCGTCCACCCCATTCAATCTCTACCCGTGTCGATTGCTCTAACGGAATACCAAGCAGGTGTGCGGCGAGAACCCGCCACGGCCCTCCATGCGCGACGGCGACGATCGTGCGGTCGCGGGGTTGGCTCTCCCACCAATCAATCACTCGTTCTGCGACACTGCCAAGGGACTCTCCATCTGGCGGCGCGTATCCTAACAAATCACCAGCCCACGCATCGATCTCTGCACGGGGTAGGTCCTCCCATCGCTGCATTTCCCACGCGCCAAAGTTCATTTCGACAAGGCGTCGGTCCGTTTCGACGTCGCCAAAATGAGCGGCTAATTTTTGGGCGCGTTGCTGCGGGCTTGAAACAATGCGCGCGTCGTCAGGCAAAAGCGGCGCAATCCTCGCGGCATCCGAAGCAAGGCGCGCCGGGTCGGGTTCGACATTGGTTTCACCGTAGCACGTGCCGCGAGGAACGACGGTCTGTGGGTGTCGAATGAGGATCAGATCCATGCGCAAACTCCCAAGAGAAAAGCGATCTCACAAATGATCTGCGTTGCCCCGGCAGTATCCCCCGTCCAGCCGCCAAGTTTCGCCTGAACCAACTGGCGCATGAGAAGGCAAACAAGCATGGCAGCTAAGAGTCCGCTCACCGCAGCCCAGATCAAAATCGTCGTAGGCGAAAGAACCGCAACAAGGGTAATTCCAACAACCGCAAGCGCTTTCGGCGTCGCGCTGCCCGTCAAGGGGGATACTTTCGCGTCTTCGGTTGCGCGGGCGTAGGGAACGGTCCAAATGAGAGGCAGCATCCCAGCGCGGCTAATGGTTTGCGCAGCCACCACGCAACTCATCGCAATCTCGACGCGCCCGCACAATGCGGTCAGCGCGACAAAGCGGAGCAAGAACGTCAGCAGGAGGGCCAAGGTGCCGTACGTGCCGATGCTGCTGTCTTTCATAATCGCCAGCCGGCGCTCGACGTCACGGCCCCCACCGATCCCGTCTGCCGTGTCGGCAAGACCATCCTCGTGTAGCGCCCCAGTCACTAAAACGCTGGCGACCAGCGTTACAGCGACGGCGATCCATGCGTCACTCCAGATTGTCAGAGATATCCAGAGGGTCAGCGCGATGATCCCACCAACCAGCGCGCCAACGAGCGGGAACCACTTGGCTGCACGATCCAGCCGACCTTCTTCCCAACCGGGGTCAGGGACGGGCAGGCGAGTCAGAAACTGGACTGCCGAAAGGAAGGCCAGCCACTCCTGTTTCATCTTGGGTAATCGGCTAGGTCAGTCAGCACAGCGCCCGCCGCGCGAACCAAGGGGATGGCCAACGCTGCGCCTGACCCTTCGCCGAGGCGCATTTCCAGGTCGAACAGCGGGTCCGCTTGCAATGCGTCGAGGATCGCCACGGCACCGGGCTCTTGCGAATGGTGCGAGAAGATCATTCTATCTCTGGCATGAGGCGCGATACGGCAAGCCGCCAACGCTGCCGCCCCTGCGATGAAGCCATCAATCACAACGATGCGGTTTTCAGCGGCCCCGCCCAGCATAAATCCGCACATCATCGCGATTTCGAACCCGCCAAACTCGGTCAGCACATCCAGCGGGTCACTAGCGTCAGATCGCGCGGCGGCTTTTTGCAGGGCCTGCCGTTTGCGTTCCAAGCCTTCATCGTCGAGACCCGCCCCTCGGCCAACAACTGCATCAAGCGTCGCAGGCGCGAGGCGGTGAACGATCAGGCTAGCAGAGGCGGTATTGCCGATACCCATTTCACCGGGCGCGAGGATATCAACCCCATCCGCAACGGCTTCACGCGCGAGTTCGATCCCTTTGGTCAGGGCTGTTTCGCATTGCGCACGGGTCATGGCGGGTTCAACGGCAGCGTTCTTCGTGCCTTCAGCAATGCGCGCATCGATGAAACCCGGTCCGGGCGTAACCGGGAACCTGACGCCTGCATCCACGACATTCAACTCAGCACCGGCGATGCGCGTAAACGCCGAGATTGTCGCGCCACCCCCGATAAAGTTCTGCACCATCGCAGCGGTCACTTCGGGTGGGTGCGAGGAAACGCCTTCTTCGGTCAGGCCATGATCGCCCGCAAAAACAACCGACCGCGCTTTGCCGAGCTTGGGCTTCAATTCACCACGGATCAGGCCAATCTTGACCGAAATATCTTCGATACGGCCCAGCGACCCGACGGGCTTTGCCTTTTCGTCCAACAATTTTTTGAGCGCGGGTTCAAGCGAAAGGTCGAGGGAAGGAATGTCGATAAAAGTCAATTGAGCGATACCATCTTACCGGGGTTGAGAATGTTGTGAGGGTCGAACGTCCGTTTGATTTCAGCCATAACACCGAAAGCAGCACCGTGTTCAGCCTCCATGTACTTGATCTTGCCAAGGCCGACACCGTGCTCCCCTGTGACCGTGCCACCCATACGGATTGAGCGCTCAGCTATAGAATGAGACAATTGTTCTGCGGCCTTTAGTTCAGCGGGGTCACTCGGGTCAATCATGATTGCGAGGTGAAAGTTTCCGTCGCCAACATGCCCGACCATCGGCGCGATCAAGCCGCTCGCGTCGATCTCAGCCTTGGTCTCAAGAATGGCTTCTGCGAGTTTGGAAATCGGAACGCAGGAATCGGTGATGTAGCCGCGTTTTCCCGGCCACATCGCTTTGACGCCATAATAGGCGTCGTGGCGGGCGCGCCAAAGGCGGTTTCGATCTTCTTCGAGTGTGGCCCAATCAAACCCGAGGCCACCATGTTCTGAAGCAATCTCACCAAATCGCGCCGCTTGTTCGGCGACGCTGGTTTCGCTGCCATGAAATTCGAGGAAGAGGGTGGGGCGCTCAGGAATTTCGAGCTTGGAATACGCGTTCACCGCCCGAATCTGCAAACCATCGAGTAGCTCAATGCGGGCGACTGGCATCCCCATCTGGATGGTCTCGATGACCGCATTAACGGCGCCCTCAATCGTCTCGAAACCGGCGACGGCGGAGGAAACGGCCTCGGGCTGTCCAAACAGCTTCACCGTCAATTCGGTCATAATGCCAAGGGTGCCCTCCGAACCGACGAAGAGCTTACATAAATCGTAACCAGCAGAAGACTTGCGAGAGCGAGAACCCGTTCGGATCACACGCCCGTCGGCCAGCACCACTTCACAAGCCATCACGCACTCGCGCATGGTGCCGTAGCGAACTGCATTCGTTCCCGAAGCACGGGTCGCGGCCATGCCGCCAATGCTGGCATCCGCGCCGGGGTCGACAGGAAAGAACAAGCCCGTCGCGCGAAGGTCTTCATTTAACTGGCGACGAGTCACTCCGGGCTGCACAACCGCGTCCATATCTTCTTGATTGACCTGCAAGACTTGGTTCATGCGGCTCATGTCGAGGCTAATCCCGCCTCGAACCGGTACGATATGGCCCTCTAGCGACGTGCCCGCGCCATAGGGCGTGATGGGGCAGGCCGCCTCCCGGCAGATATCAACAATCTGTCTGACTTCATCTGTCGATTCCGGAAAAACCACTGCATCAGGACGAACAGGGGCATGGTGCGCCTCGTTTTGCGCGTATTGTTCGCGCATCGCATCGGTGCTCACGCAGCGATCGGCGAATTGATGGCTGAGGCGCTGAATGGCATCGGCGATAGACATGACGGCTCCCGAGATTTCTCGCTCCTTTTTAGAGCATCTGGCGCATCAATCGAGTCTCGTTATCGGGGGCGGGGCTTCGTGGGAGGCTGAAACGAAAAATGCCGCCCCAAAGGACGGCATTTCTTTACAATCAGATCGGCTTTCGCCGGAAGCTTATTGGAATTCTGGGAACGCCGTAAGCTGTGCCAGTGGATAGGCGTTGCCATTGCCGAGTTCGCAGTTTTGGGTCGAACCCGAACCGCTGACATCAGGCCATGTGCTGACGCTGCCGCCTTTGCTGGCGCAAAGCGCTGCATTGCCGCCGCCGACGCTGCTTGGTGACGACGAAGCGGAGCCTTGAGCTGGCGCGGGTGGTGGTGGAGCGTACTGAACGTTTGCGCCAGCGGATGAACCTCCGCCTGCAGATGCGCCGCCGGCAGATTTGCCGCTGCCGTGTCCTTTGCCGCCGTGTGCGCAGCCTGCGAGAGCGAGTGCCGCGATTGCAACAGTTGCCATGAGTGCTTTTGTCATGAGATTTCCTCTTTTAATCATCGTTCGCCCTCGCAACTGGCGAGAGTCCCCAACCAAATCGATGCCAAACTCTTTGTTGAGGTTCAACAAGATGTTGGCAAATAGACGCTTACATAGCCCTTCAGGCTCTTAATTGCAGCCATTTGGCCACAAAGTCAGACTATTTGTAAGCCTTTTTCTCAGGGTCTCGTGTCTTGTCTGGCAGCATTTAGCGCGCGTTACATCAATGGCAGCAGCCTTTGCCCAGCACCTTTAATCGCCAGTAGTTATACGGCAGCGGTGTCAGCCACCCGACCAACAGCATGATCGGCACAACCCACCATGTCAGGCGCGCGCCCCCCGTCAAAATCCAGTCGACGGCGTTCATGGCCACTTCCATGGAGATCATAGAGATCATCGACATGCCAATCGCGGTCCGAAAGGCGGCGCGGACGTCCATTTGTCGAGAGAGGATGAAGGTCTCTAAGGCAATTGAGGTCAGCAATCCATTGATGATCGCCAAGCCCATGATCATCCAGGTCGGCGCCGGAATCCCGCTGAGTTGAAAGAACAGGATCGTGCCGAGATCACCAATCGCGCAACCAAGCAAACACCAACTCGTGTTCTTCCCGGCCTGTCGCCACGTCGGACGGTCGGACCAGTCAATACTGGGCTTCGGGGCCAGTGTCGTTGCCATTTGCTGTCTCCAATTCGCGTTGCAGATATGATATAAAGTATCCAGTTAGGGGAGACTCAAGAGGAAGATTGAGGGGAATCAAAATGAAGATTGGCGAGGCAGCGAAACGGGCGAAAGTTCCTGTGAAAACCGTGCGTTACTACGCTGATATTGGCCTTGTCACCCCCAATGGCCGAAGCGAGAGCGGGTATCGGGAATACGACTCGAAAGCTGTGAGCAAGTTGCAGTTCATCGCCAGATCGAGGGCCTTTGGCTTTGGAATTCCGGCCTGTCGAGAGTTGTTGTCGCTTTACGAGGATCGTTCACGGGCGAGCGCTGATGTGAAGCGAATCGCAACGGAGCGGATTGCCGAGTTGGATGCGCGGTTGAGCGAGATGCAGTTGTTGCGAGATGAGCTCGCGCATCTCGTCCAAAACTGTGCGGGAAACGCGCGTCCTGACTGCCCGATCATTGATGGACTGGCGCTCAAAAGCGAATAATGCCCTGAGCAGCAATCGCGCTCTCGACGGGGCGGCACGCGAACGCCATATAGAGTGTGATCCCAGAAAAGGAGCCGCCTGATGTTCGGCCTGCTGAAATCTTCCAAAGTTCCGACCCCTGACCGCGCTTTGCCCGGTCGCGCTGATCCAATTCCAACGGCGGAAACGCATACCGTTCTCGGCACGCCGTTGAAGCCACCGTTTCCAGATGGGATCGAATCAATCCTGTTTGGATTCGGCTGTTTTTGGGGAGCAGAGAGAAGGATGTGGGGCATCGAGGGCGTTTACACGACAGCCGTCGGCTATGCAGGTGGGTCGACACCCAATGCGACCTATAAAGAAGTCTGCACAGGCAACACCGGACACAACGAAGTCGTGCTCGTCGCCTATGACCCCGCGAAGGTTGGGGTTGATCAACTGCTCAAGGTATTTTGGGAGGCGCATGACCCCACGCAGGGGATGCGTCAAGGCAACGATGTTGGCACGCAATATCGATCAGGCATTTACGTGACGACTGAAGTCCAGCGAGAGGCAGCGATGGCGACCAAGAAATCGGTCGGCGCGCAATTGACTGCGAAAGGGTTCCCCGCCATCACGACCGAAATCCTCGACGCGCCCGAATTTTACTATGCTGAAGACTTTCACCAACAATACCTGGACAAAAATCCCGGCGGGTACTGCGGCTTGCGCGGAACTGGTGTGACCTGTCCTGTTGGTGCGCCCGAGTGAGCGGCGAGGCGGGAGAGATCCACACAATCTACGCTACGGTCACCGGCGAAAGCCGAGGGCAGGCGCTTGCCGACGCGATGGAGAAGATGGACCCAGAGCCGGTCGGGGTCGGATGTTTTGAAGTTGATGAAGATGACGATCTTTGGGAAGTTGCCGGATATTTTAAGACCGATCCGACGGGGCTGACCCTCAGCATTCTCGAAATGGCCTTTTCAGATGCGTCCTTCGTGGTTTCAAAAGTTCCGCCAGAAGATTGGGTTGCCAAAGTTCGCCGCGAGCTGACGCCGGTCAAGGCCGGGCGCTTTACGCTGCATGGCGGTCATGACCTTGGCGATGCACCGCCGGCTGCGATCAGACTACAAATCGAAGCGGCAATGGCCTTTGGCACCGGCCATCATGGGACTACCCGAGGATGCTTGGTCGCGATGGATACGCTGGCAAGGCAAGGCCTGTTTGCCCGCCGAGTCTTAGACTTGGGAACCGGCACGGGCGCACTGGCGATGGGCGCGGCAAAGCTGTGGAAGGCGCAATGCGTCGCGACAGATATTGATGAAGTGGCCGTTGCGACAGCGCGAGAGAACATCCGGTTTAACGGAACTGCATCCATGGTGCAGGTCATCGAAGCAGGGCGCGCAACGGGTCCAGTCGTGATGCGAAGCGCGCCATACGATTTAGTCTTCGCGAACATCTTGGCTGCGCCTCTCAAACGCCTCGCTCCGCAGATCGCTGCAGTAGTCGAACCGGGTAGTGCCATCGTCCTGTCAGGGCTGCTTCACCGACAAGCCCCCGGCGTCGCTCAGGTCTTTGCAGGCTGGGGTATGAACGTGAAACAGCGTATTCGCCTTGGCGAGTGGACGACCCTTCGGTTGGAAAGGGTCAGAAAATTGGGGGAGAGAGCGGGGACAAGTCTCGAAGAAGTGTCGGAATCTTCTTTTTCACTTTGAAAAAACCTGCCGTGGCGTGTGACCAAACCGCGCTGTCCCAGTCTCGCTGGATTTCGGAGAGGCGGATCCCTGCAGCATCCAGACTGGGCTGTGCGGCATCCAGCCAATCGCGCGTCGGACCAATCGGAACGAAGGCGGTGACGATCTGATCTGCCCCGACCTCGCAAGCCCATTGTGCCAATGCTTCAGGGTTGGTCGTATCCAGGGATTTCGCGCTCATACCCGGCAGGCGTTGGTGCGCATCTGCCAGCGCCCCGGCATCGAAGGTCGCCACTTCTGAGGCGACGTTGGGTGCCGAAACAGACAAGGTTGCAGCGCCCAGCAACTTATTATGCGACAGCCCCAGTGTCTCCGGCAGGCAATCCTCGACCGTTATAAGTAGAGCTGATGACTGGCCCGGATCGAACGGAGTGAAGGCTCTGACAGGGAGGGCGGGACCATAGTCAAAAGCCTCAGTTAACGGCTCAGGGTCTTGCGCTAGTTCTGACGCGGACGGGATGAATCGCTGGTTGGTAAACTTGGCGATGTTCCAAGGGGCTGCGACATAATGCTTGCCGCGCGTATGTAAGCCCGCAACCCATCGCCAGCTCAATGTGTTGGAGGCTGGGTCACCGTCGAGCAAATGCCGCATGAAGAAATCTGCGCCCAAAGCCCAGGGCAGCCGGAGGGTAAATATCCAGATCGACGCGAACCACATGCGGGCATGGTTATGCAGGTAATTAGTCTCGACCAGCTCACGCGCCCAAGCATCGAAACACGCAATGCCCGTGGTTCCTGTCTCGGCGTTTCGAAGCGCATCGCTTCCAGCGAGGCGATCCTGATGCGTTGACAGTTCTTCTTGGTAGTGCGCCCAAACTGAAGGGCGGCGTTCAAGCCAGCCTTTGAAATAGGTGCGCCAGAAGACTTCCTGCACGAACTTCTCGGCGACCTCGATCCCCTGATGGTCGACCGCGGTCGCGACGACTTCGCTTTCTAACACCAGTCGACGGCGCAAATACGGGGATAGCAGAGACGTATTCGTCCGCTGATCTGGACCAAAATCGCTGTTCCGCTGGGCGGAATAGGCGTGGCCCATTGAGCCGGAAAAGGCTTCGATCCGCCGTAATCCGCCGGCGCGACTGGGCGTCCAAAAAGGGCTGGTGGGGCTACTCACAGAGCATACCTAGCGCCCCAAGATTGCCTCGCAACGCCTCGTCGAAAATAATTGAAACTCCGCTTGCGACTCGCGTCCAGCAGGGGTAAGACACGCCCTCTGTCGCGGGGTGGAGCAGCCCGGTAGCTCGTCAGGCTCATAACCTGAAGGTCGTAGGTTCAAATCCTACCCCCGCAACCAAAGATATCTAAGGGTTAGGCCGTGGGCCTAGCCCTTTTTCTTTGTCGGTCTCGGTTTTGCCGAACAGCGGTTATCGGCCTGCCTCCCAGTCAAACTGAATATGCTTCTAGGGATTTTCTCGGGTCCGGTTCAAAGTGTTCCTCGATCGGGATCTGATCCCGTTTTGTGCAGAGGTTCGCTTGTGTCCGTATTGAATTCCGAGCCATCTGATCGGCGTTCTCAGGCTCTTCTTGGTCATGCGGCGATGTTCTTGTTTGCCGCGCTGATCGGTGGAGCTTTCAGCATCGGCAAGCGCGCCGCCCCATTCATTGACGCCGGGGCTTTGACGGCAGCGCGATTCTTGTTGGCGTTTATCGTCGTCGGCGTCGCCTTATCGATCTTTGGGATTAAGCCGAAGCGCAGTGATCTGACCGCGCCTTGGCGCTACCTTGTGCTCGGTGGGCTGATGGGCGGGTATTTCGTCTTCATGTTCGAGGCATTGAAGACCGCCGCCCCGGTTTCGACCAGCGCGATGTTCACACTGATACCGTTGATGAGCGCGGGGTTTGGCTGGCTGTTATTGCGTCAACGAACGACGCCCATCGCGATGATTGCGTTGTTGATCGGCGCGATCGGCGCGGTCTGGGTAATCTTTCGCGCGGATTTCGCTGCGATCTTGGGATTCCGCTTGGGGTATGGTGAGCGGATTTTCTTCATCGGCTGTGCCTGCCATGCGCTCTATACGCCAATGGTGCGTAAGCTTAACCAAGGTGAGCGCGTTCCGGTTTTCACCCTTCTCACGATCGTTGGCGCAGCACTTGTTGTCGGGCTTTATGCCGCGCGACCCTTGCTCGCGACGGAGTGGAGTACGCTGTCGAGTGTGGTTTGGATCGCGCTGGGCTATCTCGCGGTGTTCACAACAGGGATCACTTTCGCACTGTTGCAGTTCGCGGCGCTGCGTTTGCCATCCGGAAAAGTGATGGCCTATGGCTATCTCACGCCGTCGTTCGTCGCGCTGTATGAAGGATTGAGCGGGAACGGATGGCCCGCGCCGATGGTTTGGATCGGCGTCGGGCTGATTTTAACCGCGCTGCTCATCTTGCTGCTCGGCGAAGACTGACAGTTTAAGAGCCAGTCTTACCGCGTGACCACCAACCGCGCTTTTTCGGCGCATCGCGCGGCGCTGTCGGAGCGGCTTTTACGGAGAGCGCAGCTGCTTCCTCCGCTGCGGGCGCCGGTTTGGGAGCAGGCTCGACGGGCGTCTCGGCCGGTTCAACAGGGGCTGCATCCTTGGTCGTTGCGTCCTTAACGCTTTCGACCGGTTCCGGTGTTTCTTGCGCGGTTGGAGCCGGTTGCTCTGGTGCCGAAGGCGTTTGAGCCTCGACCTTGGCCGGTGGAGCTTCTTTGGCAGCAGGAGCCTTCCGTCTGGATCTCGGTTTTGGCTTCGGCTTGGGTTCCGCTTCTGCGGCAGGTTTCGTCGCCGATGCCTCCTCAAAGAGCGAGGGCAGGGCGTCGTCTAGGGCGTCGCGGCCCGAGAGCATCGAGGTCGCTGCGGCTTCGGCCATCTCACGGTTTCCAAGCTTGCCGCGCTCGGTCCGTTCGCGTTTGCGCCCGCCGCGCTGACCGCGACGACCTTTGTTGCCGTCGGATTCCCCGTCGCCTGTGGTTTCGCCGCCGTATTGGAACGGCTTTTCGCCGCCATTGTCCTCGTCGAGGTCGATCACGCGCAGTGGATCAGCCTCGTCGGTCTTTTTACGAGTTCGACCACCGCGTTTGCCGCGTCTGCGTGAACGGTCGTCGTCGCTTGATTTGGACTCTGGTTCAGCGGCGGGTGCGCTCTCGTCGAGAATAACGGCCTCTTCAATTCCGTCGTCATCGGCAAAAGATGTCTCGATGTTGACGGTCGGACGGGCGGCCCGGCGCAGGGATTCCGGCGCTTCGTCTTCTTTCATCTTCTCCAGCGTGTAGTTCGGCTGGATCAGGTGCGGATCACCTTCAACGACGACGCGCAGATTATAACGGTCTTCGATGCTCATAACGCGGTCGCGTTTGTGGTTGAGCAGGAAGTTCGCGATGCTGACGGGCGCTTTGATCGACACAACTGCCGAGCGGCCTTTGACGCCTTCTTCTTCCACGTCACGGAGGATCGTGAGCGCGAGGGATTCATCCGAACGCACGAGGCCGGAGCCATGACAATGGGGGCATTCCGTCGTCGAAGCCTCCAGCATGCCAGGGCGCAGGCGCTGACGGGACATTTCCATCAGGCCAAACGACGAGATACGGCCAATTTGCAGGCGCGCCCGGTCGGTGGCGAGCCGATCTTTCATGCGCTTTTCGACCGCACGATTGTTGGAAGACCGGTCCATGTCGATGAAATCGATCACGATCAGGCCCGCGAGATCGCGCAGACGCAGTTGGCGGGCGACCTCATCGGCGGCTTCAAGGTTCGTATTGACCGCCGTATCTTCGATTGAACCGGCACGGGTTGAGCGGCCAGAGTTCACGTCGATAGCAACCAGTGCCTCGGTGATGCCGATGACAATATAGCCGCCAGATTTCAATTGAACCGTGGGATTGAACATACCCGCGAGTTGGTTTTCGACCTGATAGCGCACGAACAAGGGCGTTTGATCGCGATACGACTTCACGTTCTTGGCGTGGGTCGGCATCAGCATCGTCATGTAATCTCGGGCTTCGCGGCAGCCTTCTTCGCCCTCGACCAGAATTTCGTCGATATCTTTGGCGTAGAGGTCGCGGATCGAACGCTTGATGAGGTTGCCTTCCTCATAAATCAGCGCCGGGGCATACGATTGGAGCGTCAGGTCGCGTACGGCTTCCCATTGACGCAGCAGATATTCGTAATCGCGCTCGATTTCAGGCTGGGTGCGTTGCGCGCCGGCAGTACGAATGATGAGACCCATGCCTTTCGGCACTTCCATCGCTCCGGCAATTTCCTTGAGCTTCTTGCGATCAGAAACGTGTGTAATTTTGCGGGAGATTCCGCCTCCACGTGCCGTGTTGGGCATCAGCACGCAGTACCGGCCCGCGAGCGACATATACGTCGTGACCGCCGCGCCTTTGCTGCCGCGCTCTTCTTTGACGACTTGGATCAGCAGAATCTGCTTTTTCTTGATGACGTCTTGGATCTTGTAGTCGCGGATGCGAGGCTTGCGGGCAGGGCGAACCTCTTCACGCGCATCGTCGCCGCCGACTTCATCGGGCATTTCGGCGACGTCATCTGCATCGGCAGAGATCTTGTCGTCCAAAGCAGCGCTCATCAATGCCGTTTTTCTCGATCGTCTTGGTGCCGGGTATTGGGACAAACGAACTCTCGTGCCGTCGTCCAGTTTGAACTCTTGTTCGACGTTTGAACCGCCGCGCCGCTTCCCACGGCGAGAGCCAGACCGGGGCTTCGGAGCTTCCTCTTGGGGGGCTTGCTCGCGCGGCGTTTCGTTGATCAGACGGACGCGGGTTCCGTCGTCGAGTTTGAACTCCTGTTCGAGATCGGTGCCATCGTCTTCGCGGAGTAGGCGCACCTTCATGCCGCCGGAAATGCGGAATTCGCGCTCGATAATAGCGCCGCTGCGGTTGCGTTTTACACCGCCACTGCGAGACCCAGTACGTCTTTGCCGCGTGTTACGGCGTGAGCCGCGACGCGACCCGCGATCTGAATCGTCGCTAGAGCGTGCGCGTTTGGCGCGAGGCTTCTCGTCCCGCTCGTCGTCGTTATCATTGTCAGAATCCCGAGCCATCGCCGCGACAAGGGCATCGCGTTCGGCCTTTGGGATTTGATAGTAGTCGGGATGAATCTCGCTAAACGCCAGAAAACCATGGCGATTTCCGCCGTAGTCCACAAAAGCCGCCTGAAGTGACGGCTCGACGCGCATCACTTTTGCAAGATAGATATTCCCTGCGAGCTGTTTCTTCGTGATCGATTCAAAATCGAATTCTTCGAGTCTCGTACCGTCCGCAACCACAACACGGGTTTCTTCCGCGTGCGTTGCATCGATGAGCATCTTCTTAGCCATGCTGACATCAGTTCGGACGGCGCATCTGCGCCGGGCGGCCCGTGCTCCCATTTGTCAAAGAGAAGTACGGGTCGCGGCGGCGCTCGGTGCGCCTCCGCCTTTCTAAAATTGTAGGATCGCGCGCTGGCCGAAGCCGCTGCGCCGCGCGTTTTCGCGCGAGGACGCCATGCCGCAACTCCGCTATCTCGCTGCTGCGCCGGGGCGGAGGAGCGGACGGGTTGCAAGTCTGTCGCGTCGTTGATCATTTGTTTCGCCTGTCAGCGCGTGCGTTTTTGCCCGCGCCAGTGGACGCTTTGCGTCCGGTTCTTAATTCAGATGCCCCTGCATCTGCCGCTGTTATCGGCGCCTCGCGCCCACGTAATCGGATAAGGAGTGTTTCCCTATCCTCGTCAGATTCGATCCGGTGACCGTTCCAACGAAATCCATTCCATTTGTCGCATAAACCTGAGTTTTGTCAGGTTTTCGACCAAATCGTCCGCAGGCTGCATTGAGCCTATGCACGTGTCGCAACGATAACTCTCTGAACAAAGAGTGCCAAATGGTTTTTTCCAAATGCGATGTTTGTGTTATCAGAGAATTAATTGCAGCCCCCGAAAAGAGGGGCAGGTAATGGATTGGATTGAGTAAGATGCGCGGCAAACCCCCGCTTTCTCTCGCTTTGCGTGTGCTTTCGCCGTTTCTGATGGCGATGTCACTTTTTGTTGTGTCGGCGCAAGCCGCCCCCCCGACTGTTGAAAAAGTGCGGGTTCAGACGCATCAGGGATTCACCCGAGTCGTATTGAATACGAATGCGCCGATTGAACCCAATCTCTTCACGATGCCTCGCCCTCATCGCCTTGTGATTGATCTACCTGAACTGCATTGGCGACTCCCCAGGCCCAGCGGGTATGTCGATAGTCCGCTGGTTCGGAAGTATAGCTTTGGTCTGTTTCAGCCGGGTGTTTCGCGGTTGGTGCTGAATTTATCGGGCCCAACGCAGGTGCTTCGCCGAAAACTGTCACGATCTGGGCGTTCTTTTATCTACGAGATTGATCTCGCAAACCTGCCGTCATCTCTGCCCCCCGGTTTAACCGCGACGGAGCAGGTGGCGTTGCCTGACTTGGATTCGCTGCCTTTGCCGGAAAGGGTGGGCGTTCAAACATTGCCAGAAGCCTCGACCGTTGATCCGGCAACGAAGTCAGTCTTTCGGTCTCGGCGGTTTGATCCGGATACGGCCCAGTTTGACCTGCTGAGCAGCGCATTAAATGGTTCGATCCCTGCCCAACCGAAGGTCACCGAGAACGAATTGGTTGTCGTGCCAGCAGATGCAGACGAGCCGGCGGTACCCGCTCTACCCGAAGTTATTGCGGAGCCAGTTGCTCCGAGTCTTGCCGCTGACCTGATCACAGCGTTTCGGGACATCAAAACGCCCGCACCGGCGACAGTCATTGAAACGGCAGCATTGACGCCGATTGCGCTGCCAGATCCGATCCCCCAGCCCGTCGTATTGGCTCAGAAGGTTGAGACACCGCCGCCTTTGCCGCCTGCGCCGAACCTGCCGCCATTGTTGCCCGTGGCTGAAACCAAGGCCGAGCCCAAGCCGAAGAAGCAAGCAAAAGCGGTCTCAAAACCCGAAATCGCGGCTGAAATCGAAAAGATGGAGCCGAAGAAGTCGAACCGGCCTCCGCTTCGCATCGTGCTGGACCCTGGACATGGGGGCCGCGACCCCGGAACCGGCGCAGATATCGAGGTGACGGAAAAAGAGATCAATCTTGAGTTTGCGGTGACCCTTGCGAACTTGTTGGAAGATGATCCCCGTTACGAGGTGTTCCTGACGCGGGAGACCGATATTCGCGTGAAGCTGCCGAAGCGGGTTGCGTTTGCGCGGCGCAAGGATGCGGACCTCTTCATCTCAATCCACGCGGATTGGAGCATGAACAAGCGCGCGAAGGGTGCCACTGCTTACACACTGTCAGAAGAGGCATCGGTTGAGGCGCTGGACGATATTGCAACTAAGCGAGATAAAGCCGGAAAGGTTGCTGGCGTTGATCTGGCCGCCGAACGAGCGGATGTCGCCCGTTTGCTCGTTGATTTGGCGCGCCGCGAAACTCAGGCGCGATCACTGAAATTTGCTGAGCTCGTTGTTGGCGAAGTTGCTAAGGAAACCCCGGTTCTGCGTCGTCCGCTTCGTAAGGACAGCTTCCACGTCTTAAAGGCACCCGATATGCCGTCGGTTCTGTTGGAGCTCGGGTTTTTGTCGAACGAGACCGATCGTGAGCGCTTGCAATCAAGTGCTTGGCGGTTGAAGACGGCGAAAGCGGTGAAACGGGCGATTGATGAGTTTCGCCATGTAACCGGAGCGAGAGATTTTGCAAATCGGTAACCATATGTGATGCACAAGAGACATCTGCGGTGAAACTGAAGATCTGTACTTAGTTTCGCCATGCTTCATCGCAGGCTAAGAGGGGTTAAACCAAGCCGTTATGCTGTTGTTTGGCAAGCGGTCGGAACCAGAGGGTCAGAATGTTCCGTTTCCTAGGCTATATCGTCAGCACGTTGTTCATGCTGTTCGTCGTCGGTGCCGTCGTCGTTATCGGGGCGGTGTGGTGGCATGGCCGAGAGCTGCCGACAGAGTTTGCTGACCTCGAAGATTACACCCCGCCGGAAACGTCTGTTGTCTTGGACGATGACGGGAACACGGTCGCGCGGTTTGCGAAAGAGCAGCGCGCGGTCATTGAAATCGCGAACGTGCCCGATCTGGTGAAAAACGCCTTTATCAGCGCTGAGGATAAGAACTTTTATCATCACCGGGGTATCGACCCCGTTGGCATCGCTAAGGCGATGGTGCGAAACGTCGACAGCTTGCGTCGTGGAGGCAGGTTGAGCGGCGCGTCCACGATTACGCAGCAGGTCGTGAAAAATATGATCCTCACGAACGAGCGGAGCATCACCCGGAAGGTAAAAGAGGGCATCCTCGCTGTTCGTTTGGAAGAGGCACTAACCAAGGATCAGATCTTAGAAATCTATCTCAATCAGATCTACCTCGGCGCGCGCAGCTATGGCGTTGCAGCGGCTTCACAGAATTACTTCGGCAAAGAGCTCATCTATCTGGAGCCTGAAGAGGCCGCCTATCTTGCCGCCTTGCCCAAGGCGCCTTCGGCTCTGCACCCGACACGCAATACAAAGACGGCTGTTGCTCGGCGGAACTATGTGCTGAACGAAATGGTCGACAACGGCCATCTGGAAGAAAGCAAGGCCGAAGAGGCAAAGAAGAAACCTCTGGTCACGCGCCAAACGAAAAAAGAGCGGATCGAAGACAACTACGACTATGCCGCCGGATATATGGTCGAAGAAGTGCGCGGGCAGATGCTTGCCGCGCTTAAGGCCGAGGCCGAGGCGAACGGCATCGACAAGCCGGACGTCTATGCCGACCGACGTCTCTATGGCGGCGGGATGCAAATTCGGACAACGCTTGACGGTGAGATGCAGGAATACGCAGCGGATGCCCTGCGTGAAGGCTTGTCTCGTTACGAGCGGCGCAACGGCTATCGTGGCCCTCTCGACAAGGTAACGCCTGACGAAAAATGGCAAGAGCGGGTTGCTGCGCTGGGCAGCATTCCTCGGGATATTGGCAATTGGAAAGTTGGCGTCGTTCTGGAGATGACCAAGGACGAGGCGACGATTGGGATCTCGGGAGAAGAGGACACCAAGGTCAAAATCCTGCTCAAAAATGTTGAGTGGGCACGTCGTCGGGCCCCCAATGGCCTCGGTCCAAAAATTACGAAAGTCGCGCAAGTGTTTGCGCGCGGTGACGTGATTTATGTGGCACCGCTGGATCCAGACGATGACGCGCCGGAAGATGCGGAAGTCGAATATGGCTTGCGGCAATTGCCTGTTGCGAACGGAGCCGTCATCGCAATGGAACCGGACACGGGCCGTGTTCTTGCGATGCAGGGCGGCTTTAGTGCGCAGCAGAGTGAATTCAACCGTGTCACGCAGGCCTATCGCCAGCCCGGATCTGCCTTTAAGCCGTTCATCTACGCGACAGCTTTTGAGAACGGCTACACGCCGGCAACCGTCGTGCTGGATGCGCCGATTACGGTTTTCCAAGGCGAGAACCAAGAACTGTGGCGTCCGAAAAATTACACCGAAGGCGAGTTCTACGGTCCAATCCCGATGCGGATCGGACTTGAAAAGTCGATCAACCTCATCACGATCCGGCTGGCGCAGAGCATTGGCATGGACCGGATTGCCGAGACTGCCCACAAGTTTGGCGTCTATGACAACATGCCTCCCTATCTGTCCTATTCGTTGGGCGCGGGAGAGACGACGCTGGCAAAGATGACAGCGGCCTATTCGATGTTTGTGAATGGCGGCAAGAAAGTCGTGCCGAGCTTTGTGGAGTCGATTCAAGACCGGGATGGCAATCCGCTGACTCTTGAGGCTGATTGGATCGTCAGCAACGCGCCAAGTGAGCGCGAGCAGGTTATGGACCCGATCTCGGCGTTCCAGACAGTGTCGTTGATGGAAGGCGTCGTACTTCGTGGAACCGCCACGCGATTGCAATTGTTGGGCTTCCCTGTTGGGGGAAAGACTGGCACGACGAATGACGCGCGAGATGCTTGGTTCGTCGGCTTTACGCCTAACCTCGTGTTTGGTTGCTACATTGGGTATGACAATCCTAAATCGCTGGGCGAGAAAGCCTCTGGCGGTGCGCTTTGCGGCCCTGTGTTTGATCGCTTCATGAAAAACGCGATGGCTGACCGAATTCCAGAACGCTTTGAAGCCCCCGAAGGCGTCGAGCTGGTCAAGATTGACCGCAACACGGGGGAGCGGGTCTCCGCCGAAGTGTTTGGACGTGACGTGATCTACGAGGCGTTTCGTGCGGGAACGGCACCGCTCGATTATGCGACGGAAAGCATCGTCTACAATCAAGCGGGTGAGCCGGTCTATGTGGATACCGGCACGTATAATCCTCAGCAGTTTCAGCAACCGGGGCAACAGCTCGGGCAGCAAGGGCAACCTCTGCAACCGTTCCAGCAAGGCCAGCAGCAACCTTTCCAACCCGTGCAGGGTCAGCAAGGGGTGAACCCGAGTGCGCCCTTGGTTCAGATTGATCCCAATACCGGGCAAACAATTCTCGCGCAGGACCCCGCCCTCCGGCTGCAACAGCCGGTCGGTGGGTTTGTTCCCCAACAAGGTCAGCCTGTCGTGAGTGCGCCGCAACAGCCTCCGGGCGTTGTCGGTAATTCCAGTCAGGATTTACAGGGCGGTCGCGGGCTCTACTGAGTTGAGACTAGTCTTCTGAAAACCGGCGAGGCGAGACCCGACTAGCGTTCAGCTCGACGGTAGGAGCAATCGAGCTGCTGCTGGTCAAGGTCTCGCATGGGGGGAGCGAGGACTCGCCTTAAAGAAGAATTAGAGACGATTCTCACGAAAACGTCAACTCGTCGTTTCCGGCATTTTTTCGAAATTTTCATCACTAAACGACGCAAAGACAGCGCTTTAGGCTTGAGCCGCGCGCTTTCTGTGGGATCCTCAGCGACAGCAAGGCCTTTAGGAATGTCCTTTGTGCGGGCGCGAATTCTCGAAATCGCACACAGATGCTTCTGTTGGAGACAGGTGGGGAGCGACAAGTGAGCTGCCGGGCACCGCATCCAATTTTATTGAGACCGTCGATGGTTAACCGCAAGTTGATTGCAAAACATTTCAGTAACTGACGCTTATGCGCGGTTTGAGTGCTTTTCTCGTCCGCCACAATGCCATCTCGATGTTCCCCAAAGTTCGCGAAAACCCTGCCCTTTGAAGGGTAAGGCTCGCTGCGAATCACATCTGGCAGAAGACCTGCATATCCCCCTCGGCAAAATCACGGCGCATTGTGCGCTTTAACCGTTTTTCGATGTGTTCCGAGTAGTTTGTGCAGGAATTCAATTTGGGCTGCGTGACGCTTTGATCGTAGCTGTGAGGACTCTCTATGGGTGACCTGAAGTTTCAAATCGAGCATTACGCCTCAGAAATGTGGCGCCGGAAGTGGAGTATTCTGCTTGTCGGGCTGCTCGTCGGTTTGCTGGGAACTTTCTTTGCGGCCACCCGTCCGGATTCCTTCACCTCGCGCGCGGCCATCGAAGTGGATGAAAACGCGCTGTTGAATGCTGTGCTGCCGCGCGGAACGCCGCGCACGAACACATCTGCCGCTATAGACTCGGTTCGTCGCGGGATTTACGCGCGTCCGAACCTGGAACAGATTGTCTATGATACGGACCTGCACCTGACATTGCCCGACCGTCGCGGCATGGAAGCACTGGTCGACAATCTGGAAAAAAAGCTCGAGCTGAAGCGTGAAAGCACGAACTATTACACCATCGAGTATACACACAACGATCCGATCGTTGCTCGTGATGTCACCCAAGCGGCCTTGGACATCTTCCTTGAGAAAAGTACGAACGCGACCGGGCCTAGAGGCGACAAAGAAGAAGCGGGTAACTTCCTGCAAGTCAAACTCGACACGGCGAATGCCGCGCTTTCGGAAGTTGAAGCGGAGATCGCCGATTATCAGCGGACCCATGGCGACGCTATTCGCGGTACCAGCGATGTGCAAAACGAACTGCGTGGCCTGACCGCGCAAATTACAGATATGGGAAGCGATCGCGACTTGCTGCGCGGTGAGTTGTCAAACCTGCAGGCACGTCTTGCTTCGACGCCGCCCGAAATCATTACACGTTACGAGCAGCAGCCCCAACAGGTTCGCACGCAACTGCCACCGCCAATCCGTCCGAATGTCATCGTCCCGCGCGGTCCGACACCGGAGCAAGGCCAAGCAGATGCCTTTCAAAATCAACTTGGCGCGCTGCAAGGTGAGCTGAACACGTTGCTGGAGCGTCTAACGCCGCAGCACCCCGATGTTCAGACAATGCAGAACCGCATGAACGCCGCGCAAAGCCAATACGCGCAACTGCAAGCGGCTGCGCAAGCGGCTAACGCTCGATTGCAGGGCCAGATTGCCTCGGCAAACCAGCAGTTGACCAATTACGAAAACGAAATGCGGGCTTGGCAAATCCAAAACTCGCAGCCAATTGCGCAGCTACCACCACGGCCAATTTATGGACCAAACCCGGCCATTGCTGAAATTCGCGCTCAGGCCGCAGACCGTCGTAGCCGCATCAATGTTGTTGAAAATCAGATCGCCCGCGTCAACGAAGACATGCGCCGGGTTCGCACGATCATGGCGAAACAACCCGAGATCGTTCAACAGTTCTCGAAGCTCGAAACCAAAGAGACCAAACTTTTGAGTGAAGTGGCATCTTTGGAAAACCAACTGTCGGTGATCCAACCTTCTTTGATTACGCCGGTTCGGATGACTGTGATTGAGGCACCCCTCGCGCCCGTAACCCCTGCGGGGCCAAACCGGCTGTTGCTATTCCTTGGCGCGTTTATGCTTGCGGGTGGTTCCGGTATGGGCCTCGCGTTCATGCGGGTTCAACTGTCCGACAACATTCCGACGATCAAGCACCTGAAGAACAGCTTTGATCTGCCAATCCTCGGCGGTGTGTCGATGATGGAGCCGAAGGGAGCGCAAGCGAAAAAAGCCGCCGGGAATATCATCTTCTTGATCTTGGTTGCAGCCGCTATCGCGCTGTTTGGGTACATCACCTATCGCTTCCACTTTGAGCTTTGGCGTCCAGAGTTTGGCAACATACTCGCGAAGATTGGCTTGGGATCGGGAACGGCCGGCTAACGCGACGCACCGAAAGATTCCTCGATGTCGGCCTTGCACCATCGCGTGCTGCACGATCTCAGAGGCAAACGTATTGAACTGGAGAGACTTCGATGAGCTTGATTGACCGCGTTGCTTCCTCGCCCGGACTGAAAAACAAATCGCAAGGCTCTCTGATCAAGAAAGACCTCGCACAGCCGATTTCGGGGGCCGAAGATTGGGCCGATGATTTCGCGGCTGAATATGAGGGAACGACCAGATCGTCTTCGCGTGTCATCGAAGGCGAGTCGAAGGTAATGTCTCAGGTGTTGGCAAAAGCTGCCGCTCCAACGCCGTCCCTTCGTGGGCGGGCGAACTCAGACAATTTGCCAGCAAAGCAAAGCCGTGAGTTTGAAATTGATTTTGAGCGGTTGAAGCAATTTGGCTTTATTTCGCCCGACGGTCGACGCTCTCGCGTTTCTGAAGAGTTTCGTCTGATCAAACGCCGTTTGATGCAACGGATGAGTTTGAACGCGCGCACGAAGCGAAAGCAGCGCGGGCGCGAGCACGTCATTCTCGTGACAAGTTCTCGTCCGTCAGAAGGCAAGAGCTTCATCGCTGTTAACCTTGCTCTGTCCATCGTCTTGGATGAAGGTTTCAACGTGATGCTCGTGGATGCGGACGTCGCTCGTCCGTCTGTCTCGAACATTTTTGGTCTTCGGAATGATCTACCCGGCCTAACAGATTTGCTGTTGGGGCAAGAAGGCCGCTTGTCGGATGTATTGCTTCGCGAGTCGAAACTGCCACTGAGTTTCCTGGCAGCCGGGGGAGCCGTCGATTCCGCGACCGATCTGTTCGGTGGGGATGACATGCGCCAACTCGTAACGGATATCGCATCACGATACACCGACCGGATTATTATCTTTGATGCCCCGCCTTTGTTGGCATCAACTGAACCCGTCGCCTTGGCAGAACATGCCGGGCAAACCGTCTTAGTCGTTGATGCAGAAAGAACTTCTCGCGCGGCCATCGATTCGGCATTGGATTTGCTTGAGACAGACCAGAACGTCAACCTGGTGCTCAATAAGACAACCGTCCGAAATCGCACCGAGCAGTTTGGAAGTTATTATGAAGCCTACAATCAAGCAGTCCAGTAAGGCACGCGCATCGTCCACTCGACTCGGTTTTCTTGCCGCAGCGAGTGGCTTTGCACTCGTGTCAGCCATGTCAGGACTTTCCGCGCAGTCCGCTGCAGAAGTCAGCAATAGCGGCGGTTATACCACCGCTGGCATCCCCATCGGAGACGATGTCTTTGGCCTCCAGCCTGTTGGCGTGGGTCCGGCAGCTCAGACGTCCGGCGTGAAAAGCGTACAGTCGGTTGGCTCGCGCGGCGCTGGTGATTTGGAAGCGCCTGTGCGTCGTGGTCGTTGGGTGACGTCTGTCACAACGTACGGCGAAGCAAGTGTTACATTCTCGGACAACATCAATCTTGAATCAGATGGCTTCGAAGAAGACGAACTGGTCGGAACGGCTACCGTTGGCGCAACGATTACCGCACAAAACGAGCGTCTGAGTGGTCAGCTCGATGGTAGCATCAGCTATGACACGTTCTTTAATAATACAAACGACGACGGCATCCGTGCCAATGTGAGCACGAACTGGTCTGCCGCCGTTGTACCGAACTTGTTTTACGTCGATGTCGCTGGTGGTGTCGCTGAGACCTTTATCACGAGTGATCGGTTCTCAGGCAATGCCGTCGCCAACTCCGATGATCGTCTGCGCAGCTTCTTTGGTCTGATTAGTCCGTCGATCCGGAAAAACATCGGCGGTTGGGCAAACACCGAACTGCGTTACACGGCGCGCGGTGAATATGTCGATGATGATGAGTTTGACGGTGGCATTTCCCACACGCTGTCGGCTGGCATCACGGGTGATCCTCGCAAGTTCCGTCGTTTCGGATGGCAAGCAGCCACCGAGTACGAAATCTTCTCGCCTCAAGATGACGATCGCGGTGAGGATCTGGAACGCTGGACAAGTTATGCCAGTGTCGATGTTCCTGTCTCGCGTACCTTGGCCGTTACCGGCACCGTGGGTTACGACTTCTTTAACGAAGATGTAGCGGATGACGATGTATCCGGTCTCTTCGGTAACGCCGGTCTACGTTGGCAGCCGACAACCCGCTTTGCGGCTCGTGCATTCGGTGGGTATCGCTATGACGGTGTCGATTACGGCGCAGAAGTTAACTACGCTCTGCGTGAAAACGTTGTTGCCGGCCTTCAAGCGCGTCGCGGCGTTCAGTTCTCCAACTTTTCGCTTGGCGATACCGCCACAGCCATTCCGAGCACGTTCGGAGCAGATGGAAGCGTAACGAGCTTTGAATCGGCTGTTGGCCAAGGCACGACAACGAACATTCAAGACGCGTTGGCCTTTGACAATCGTAACCCGAATGCTGGCTTGGCTCGTTTCGGAGATATTAACAGCAACAACCAAGATGACGACGGAATCGTCGACACGGTGCGGGCTTATGTTTCTGGCACTACGGGTCGCACAAGCTGGAACGCGAATGTTCAAGCGGCCCAGTATGACTACGGTTCTGCGCTTGGCGCCGACGAGACCATCATTTCAGCAAGCGCGGATGTATCCCGTGAGCTGACGTCGCGCCTTGCCGTCAATGCGGGCGTTGGGTTCTCGTCTGTTAACTTTGATGAAGCTGCTGGTACCGCAACGACGGTGTCTGATTTCGAAACTTTATCGCTCGGAGTCGGATTAGATTATCAGCTTACGGAAATTGTAAATGTTTTTGGGCGATACACATACACAGAGCGATTCGCAGACCAATCGG
>CAZXMX010000003.1:0-49833 GCA_964641645.1 uncultured Neomegalonema sp. | reverse complement strand
GTATCCGCCTGCAAACTTCGGTTCAGGTAAACTTCTAGTTCCTCCGGGCCTACCAAAGACAAAGAATGTCCCTGTTTATGATTTTAAATCAATATCTTGTCGACCAAGGTGTCCCACGCCAAACGTGAACAAAGCGAGCGTGGGACACCTTGCTGTTTTTGCTTTGTCCTTCGCGTGTGATTTGCCGCAGATAGTTGGCAGCTAATATTGCCTTACGCGAGCCACTCGACGGAGTGAAACTGATCAAATTTCTTCATCCCGATTTGGGCCGACTGCTTTTACGCCTCATTGCGTTGTCGCGCCTCCGCTGACGTCTATTGCCAAAGGCATGAGGGGCTTTTGCACTCGCAGCCATTCGCGCATGTGGGAAGCTTGCCTCCTTCACGACCGGAGAAGTTTGTGCATCTTGAAAAACTCCAAGTTCACGGCAGCTCGCGTGAAGATCTTCCACATCTCTCGCTGACCAATCCATTTGCTCACCACACAAGATTTCTCGCGGCGGGCTTTTGCCATTTTCATCGGGCGCATCGAATGTGATTCCGACCACGCGTTCCAGTCCTCGGAATTTTTCAAGGATTGCGGTTGCGTAAACTTTTGCCAGCTCATATCTGCATTCACGCAAGACTTCCGGACCACCTTCTTCGTCCATCCAATCCATGTACTGCATGGTGAGGATGAAAAATGCGGTGCCACGAACTTGGTCGCTTTCCGGAGAGCAGACCATGCGAAAAAAACGTGGTTTTCCCCTCGCTGTCCATAGAGCATCAATTATCATCTTTCCGAGTAACCGACGCTTTAATCGCGGCTCGAGCGCCATATATCGGAGAGACATTTCCGCGCTGTTGATATCAAACTCGATCCCCTTCGGTGGCAAAGAGGTTCCTCTCAAAACACCCGAGGAGAAGCTGGTTATGATCTGATCCCATATGTACGAGAATTTATTTTCTTCTGCTCGGCGGCTGTATCGCGGATTATCAATAAGTTCGGCGTATTCGTCTGTTCGGACCGTAATCTGGTCGTCAATAGGAAATTCCTCGGCATTTCGAAGGTAGACGGCGAGGAGGTTCTCCTCCCCAATGAATGCATCGACTTTACCTGACCGGAGCACCTCAGATTTTTTTCGAAGATAATTTGTGAAATCTTCGATTGTGTCCAGTTCATCTAAGAGCAGTCCAAGCGAGATATCGTCGAGGACGTGTATGAATGATCCATTAGGGTCGAGATCGCCGACGGTGAACGGCTTGCTGAACTTCGGATCGCGAGGAGTACGCGACCATATTTCCTTACCATTCCATATCTTCTAGAGTCCGCATAGCGTCGGCGGCGAGCGTCCAACGTTCGACGCCCTTGGTGTAGACTTCGCTCGTCTTGGCCTCGGTGTGACCGTGGATAGCCATGATCTGGTGTTGTGAGCAGCCGTTCTGCGCGAGGAGGTGGCCAGCGGCTTTACGAACGCCGTGACTCGAGAGACCCTCAAGACCAGCAGCATCGCACCATTTGCGGAAACGATTGCGGAGAACTTCGGGCGATCCAAACGGAACGCCTTTTTCGTTCAGCAGATAAGTTGGGCCAGCAACATTCGACATGCGCGTCGCTCGATAGAGCGGCGGCAGCATCGGAACTTCGACGTAAGCCGATCCCTTCTTGCGCGGTTGCCATCCGAGACCACGCATTCCCTTGCGCTCAAACTCGTTGTCACGGCCAAGGTGGACGATGTCCGATATCCGGCAGGCGGTGAACATGAACAGCGTGAGCGCCAGATGCGCCATCGACTCAGGTGGGTGCGTTTCGCGGTATCGGTTGAGGTCTTCGAGCGTCCACGGCTTCGCACCCGTATGAACGCGCTGTAGCTTGCCGATACCAGTCGCGGGATTCAGTTCGCAGATGTTGCGCTCAACGGCCCACGCATACATCGCGCGAACGCTCTTGATGAAGTTATCGGTCGCGCCGGGTGTGCTAGCCATGCTGTCACGCAGCTTGAGAAGCTCAGGCTGCGGAATGTCGAGGGAATACTCACCGACTGACTTCAGGTGCCGGAATTGAGAGCGACGTTGTTTGAGCGTGGCAGGAGAGTATCCTCACGAACGACGCATCGAGACAGCTCGCGCTTGTCTCTACATCGCATCCGTCAACATCCTAATCCGCAGAAGCGCAAGTGTCTGTGATCCTTGAAGTCTATCTCGGACGGACTCTAAGCGCTTCAACTCGTTCCCAAACGGCCTCTTACAGCTAATGTACTGGTTTGAGACAGTTGAATGTGCCTATTTTAAATTGGCCACATATGAAGCAAGTTTGCTTACCGTTTATTGACGATAAATAATTCGTTAACTTCCATAACATATTGATATTATATGTATATTATAAATTATCGATACTCCGTAAAAATGGCAAGGTCTTTGCGTTTCTTTGAAGCATCGGCGAAGATTGGGCGGCAAAATAAAATTAAATTGAGGTAATGAGACTATGAAAACGGCGAGCAGAATTCTCTCAGCAGCAGCCATTGTTGCAACATTTGGCGTTAGTACTACGGCTATGCCGAGCGTAGCTGCGGCTAACACGATCACAGACGCGCAAACCTATGACCTAACCAACGGTAACAGAAAACCTCGAGGCGTTACGGTGTTCCATGGAGGGCAGCGATTCAATGTAGATTTCGACATCGATGGTACTGAAGTTTTCCTGACCTATGATGGCGATACGACAGCAACGATTCACGGAACTGGATACGATACATACCTCAACGATTTTGTTGATATCAATTTCACTTACACGGGAATCGAGCAGGATCCGACACTCGGTCTCGTTGCGCGCGGTGCAACCGGGCAGGGATCGATTGGTGATCTGACACTTGAGGCCGCAATTTCGGGTAGGAATGGCTATGCTTTTGCCGCGAATATTGGTGTAGACGGAACGCTCAAACTTGATGGTTGGTTGAGTGACGGCGGTGACTGGCATGCTTTCGGGCAGGCCTGTGCGACGGGCGGTAGCGCCACATGCTCGTCAAGTACCTCTTCCTCCTCTTCCTCCTCTAGTGGGGGCGGTTCTGTTCCCGCCCCAGGCGGTTTAGCACTTGTTCTGGTTGGTCTTGCAGGCTTGAGCCGGAAGTTCCGCAACAAGAATAGCTAATCTGATGACGACGGCGACAGTCACGGCCCGCGCGAAAGCCCGGGCCGTTCTCGTTTGTATTTAGAAAATTTCACTATATAGGCCCGCTATTATCCTACTCCGTTGAAAAACTCGATTTGAGGTCAGATTGGCGCGCAGTCGAAGGACCACGTCTATAATTTCTCAAAACTCCGGAATCAGATTCCGAAAATTGCCAATCCCAAGAATGAAATTCGCATTCTTGCGCGCGAATTTCCGGCTTGGGGGTTTTTCAACAGAGTAATCCCAAAGCGGGTGTTCATCCATTTCGACACGAGCGACGACTGCCTTGAAGAGCGAAATTTTCTGCTCATTCGTTGGCTTCGGATCAAACTCGGTCAGTAGCGTTGCTGCTCGGTCATGACAGCGCCGCCCTCCATTCCGATAAAGGCGTGGGACACCCCTATTGAACCTTATTGAATTGATTGGCTTTTTTTGGTGGTAGTTGTGGGACACATAGTTATTGAAATCATTGAGTAAAACTGGATTATTTGAGCCCCTCCGGTTCTACGGCCTGAATCCTAGCGACCGGTGCGTTCTTGCTCGCGCCGGTCGCGTCTATTTTGAGCGCTCTCCAATCACAGTGGCGACCGCCGTTGCGGCGATGCCCTCGCGCCTGCCGGTGAAGCCGAGGCGTTCTGAAGTGGTGGCTTTGATGCTGACGCGGGTCGGATCAAGCGCACAGATTTTCGCGACGCGTTCAATCATCGCCGGGGCGTGTGGGGTGACTTTTGGCTCTTCACAAATCAACGTCAGGTCGATGTTTGAAATCGCGTAACCGCGCTCCGCAACAATCTCGACAGCGCGCTTGAGGAAGACCGCACTGTCGGTGCCTTTCCATTGCGGGTCCGACGGCGGGAAGTGACGACCAATGTCCCCCTCGGCCACCGCACCAAGCAAAGCATCGGTAATCGTGTGGAGGCCGACATCTGCATCGGAATGGCCGGACAGCCCGCGTTCGTGAGGAATTTTGATACCGCAAAGGATTACGTGATCGCCTTCGTCAAAGGCATGCACATCATACCCTTGGCCGGTTCGAATATCCGGTTGGGCCAACAGGCGCTCCGCCATTGTGAAATCCTCCGGGATCGTGAGTTTGAAATTGATCGGATCACCTTCAACGGACACAACGCGCCGTCCCGCAGCGATGAGGGCTTCGGCCTCGTCAGAAAGTGCGCCGAGCGATCCATCGGTCTGAGCCGCCTGCATAATCGGGAAGAGGTTGTCGAAGCGAAAACCTTGCGGGGTCTGAGCGCGGCGAATGCCATCACGGGCGATTGGTTCACCGAGCGTGCCGGTTGAGTCGCTGTGGCGCATGGCATCGACGGCGGGCAAAGTTGGGATTGCGCCGTCTTCGCCTTCAAGTGCGTCGATCACACGCGAGATAACTGCCTTGGTGATGAAGGGTCGAGCGGCGTCGTGGATGAGAATGTTATCTGGCGCACCTTCCCGCAGTGCGAGCAATCCGTTCATGGTGCTATCGGCTCGGGTCGCGCCGCCATGGACAGGTGCGGTAAGTTTCTTCGCTGGGTCTCTGGTGGTGTCTCGGATGACCGCGAAATGGTCTTCGTCCTCTTCATGAATGACGACGACGACACGATCGATGCTGTCATGATCCAAAAATGGCTGAATCGAGCGGGAAAGCACTGATTTATTTGCCAGAATTTGGTATTGCTTCGGGGAAGCGCCCGACATGCGCGTTCCGCGCCCCGCCGCCACGATTAGCGCTGTTGTTGTCACGATTTTCCCATTAGTTCTAACATTTAGGCACCGTTATCGTCTTGCACATAGATTGTGCAAAAGCTATTGCATAAGGGCTTTGTCTCACGAAACTTGGGTTCTCATGACAATCGGCCCTCTCACCATCGGCTCTGAAATCGCACCCGCTGCCGTCGCTCTTGCGCCGATGGCGGGAATCACAGACGCGCCGTTTCGCAACCTCGCGGCACGGTTTGGGGCACCTTATGTCGTCTCCGAGATGGTGCAAAGCCGCGAGATGGTGACCGATGGGGCGATGTCGAAAACCCGCTCTGCGGTTGCGAATGATGCCACTTTAGCCGCTGTTCAATTGGCAGGTTGCGAAGCGGACTGGATGGCAGAGGCCGCACGGCGCGTCGCGGATGTGGGCGCTCGGATCATTGATATCAACATGGGTTGCCCCGCGAAGAAGGTGACAAGCGGCTATTCCGGTTCAGCTCTGATGCGCGATCCCGATCATGCTTTGAGATTGATCGACGCAACCGTCGGCGCGACCGATCTACCGGTTACCTTAAAGATCCGACTTGGCTGGGATGACACTTGCCTGAACGCGCCAGAGATCGCGCAGCGAGCGGAAACGGCTGGCGTTCAGATGTTGTCTGTGCATGGACGGACAAGGTGCCAATTCTACAAAGGAAATGCCGATTGGGATGCCGTGCGTAAAGTGGTTGAAGCCGTCTCAATTCCTGTGCTGGTAAACGGCGATATTTGTTCGACGGATGAAGCGCGAGCAGCGATGGCGGCATCGGGCGCGTCAGGCGTCATGATCGGACGAGGCGCTTATGGGAGCCCCTGGATCGTTGGCGCTATTACCGCGCAGCTTCAGGGACACGAACCGGAAGTATCCCCTTCTGGCAGTGCATTAGCGGATCTTGTTGTTGAACAGTATGAAGGAACGCTCGCGTGTTACGGCGTGGATGTCGGCGTGAAATGTATGCGCAAGCACCTGAGTTGGTATCTGGCCGGAAGAGCAGGGGGTGACGTTATACGATCTAAAGTGATCCGATCGATGGAAGCCTCAGAAATTATAGCGGAATTACTGCAATACGAATGGCCTGATGTTCCCCCTCAGCAGGTGGCGGCATGACCGCGCAAGTTAGCTTTGAGACGCTCTGGAATGCGTTGTCTCATCCCGCCATTGCGACGGACGCCGATGGCAAGATTGTCGCGTTCAATGCGGCAGCCGAGCAATTCTTCTCGATCAGTGCGCGCAGTATCGCTGGTCATTCGATCAGCGAATTTGCTCCAGAAGGGTCGCGCCTTTCGATGTTGATCGAGCAGGCGCGACGCGATGGGACATCCCTTTCGGAACGCGATGTCGAGGTTCGGCGGATCGACTCTGACGCACGAATGGCCGAAGTACAGATCAGCCCAATCAATGACGAGTCCAACAGCACAGCACTTCTGATCGTAATGCAGCAGGGCAGCATCGCTGAAAAGATGAACCGCAGCCTCGCCCATCGCGGGGCCGCACGCTCAGTGACTGGGATGGCGGCTGCGCTGTCTCATGAAATTAAGAACCCGTTGTCTGCGATTTCGGGTGCCGCGCAGTTGCTTCAGATGTCCGTGCCCGACGGCGAGATTGAACTTTGCGAACTGATCCAAGAAGAGTCTGGAAGAATTCAGAGACTTGTCGAGCGGATGGAGCACTTTTCTGACGCCCGCCCTCCCGAGCAGACTCCTGTGAACCTGCACGATGCGTTGCAGCTAACGCGTAGGGCCGCACAGGTAGGGTTTGCTTCATCGGTAAGTTTCATCGAGGAGTATGATCCGTCGTTGCCACCGACATCCGGTGACCGAGATCAACTCGCACAAGCCTTTCAAAACCTCGTAAAAAATGCTGCCGAAGCGGTCGGGGAGGGTGGCATAATTACGCTCAAAACCGCCTATCGTCCGGGTGTGCGTCTCGCTGGCATCCATGGTGACAAGCGCCAAAGCCTGCCGCTGGAAGTAACCGTGACGGATAACGGACCAGGGATCGCGGAGGATTTCGCGCCCTTTATTTTTGAACCTTTCGTCACCTCCAAAGCGAGCGGTGCAGGTCTTGGGCTCGCGCTGGTCTCGAAGATCATCGCGGATCATGGCGGGATCATCGAGTGCGACACGGATGCGGGCCGCACCACTTTTCGGATGCTGCTGCCCGTTTACCAAGAGAAAGAGACCCTTTCGGAGGTTGAGTCATGAGTACTGCAGGCCTTGTCCTCATCGCTGATGATGACCGTGCAATTCGGACTGTTTTGTCCCAAGCTCTTGCGCGGGCCGGGTTTCAAACGCGATCGACCGGAACATGCTCGACCCTCTATCGCTGGATCGAAGAAGGCGAGGGCGATGCGGTGATCACCGATGTCATGATGCCCGATGGAGACTCGCTCGACATGCTGCCATCGATGAAACGGCGGCGTCCTAAGTTGCCGTTCATTGTCATGAGCGCTCAGAACACCGTAATGACGGCCATCCGTGCCGCTGAAGCGGGGGCTTACGAATACCTTCCCAAGCCCTTTGATCTACAAGAACTTATTGCGCATGTCCGGAAAGCGATTGCGGGGGCCAAGGAAGTCGAAGAAGGAGCGGTGGAGCCGCGCGACGATCCTCAACCGCTCGTCGGGCGTTCTGCTGCGATGCAGGATGTTTATCGCGTCATGGCGCGGCTGATGAATACCGACCTGACCGTGATGATCTCCGGCGAGTCCGGGACCGGGAAAGAGCTGGTTGCGCAGGCGCTCCATGACTACGGTAAACGCAAAGGCGGGCCGTTTGTCGCCGTCAATATGGCTGCGATCCCGCGAGACTTGATCGAGTCAGAGCTTTTTGGTCACGAGAAAGGGTCGTTTACTGGCGCGACCGCTCGGGCGAGCGGCAAGTTTGAACTGGCGCGCGGCGGAACGCTGTTTCTCGACGAAATCGGCGATATGCCAGCGGATGCGCAAACGCGGCTGCTACGGGTCCTGCAAGAGGGTGAGTTCACCGCCGTTGGTGCTGCGGGGGCAAAGAAGACCGATGTGCGTATTATTGCGGCAACGCACCAAGACCTGCGCGTTCTGATCCGCGAAGGCCTGTTTCGCGAGGACCTCTATTACCGGCTCAATGTCGCCCCGATCCGCCTACCTCCGGTGAGAGAGCGTCTTGAAGATGTGCCTGATCTTGCACGAACTTTCCTGCGTGATGCGGCGACGGATGGCCTGCCTCGGAAGACGATGTCGAAATCCGCAATGGAAGCTTTGAAAGCGCACTCATGGCCGGGCAATGTACGCGAACTGCAAAACTTGGTTAAACGATTGGCCGTTTTGTGTCCCGATGATTTGATCGACAAGGAAACGGTCGAAACTGAAATCGCCCTTCAAGATGCTCCAATCTCTGCGTTATCTGAAGAAAGCAATGATTTGTCTGGCATCGTCGAAATGCACTTAACCCAATATTTCGCGAGACACGGAGATAGCCTGCCACCGCCAGGCCTGTATCAGCGTATCCTTAGGGAAATTGAGTTTCCGTTGATTGCACTTTCGCTTGCCGCGACGCGGGGAAATCAACTCAAAGCGTCCGATATGCTGGGACTCAACCGAAATACGCTGCGAAAGAAAATCCGCGAGCTTGACATTCCGGTGGAACGCCGCAAAAAGTGATGCCAATTCGCAACAGCGTTGTGGTATTGGGATGTATTCCCGGTCACATCGGGCTGTGGGGCAACACGGAACCGCGATGACATTGGCTCGATCCGATATTTTAGGAAAGCTAAGCCCCAAGTGGCTTAACGACTCGGGTCGGCGACGTCGAATTATCAGCATTTTTGCGCTTTGCCTGGCTGTTGCCGCACCGCTATGTGCGATCCTGACGTATGCGTTGATGACGGGCGAGGGTCCTTTTGCGGATAATGGTGCCGCATTACGGGCAATGCTCATCATCGATTTTTGTCTCGCGCTTGCTTTGATTGGCGTCATTGCCTGGCGGGTCGCGATGCTGGTTCTGGCGCGTCGGGCACGCTCAGCAGGTTCACGGCTGCACCTTCGAATGGTGCGGTTATTCACGATCATCGCCGTTGCCCCTGCACTTTTGCTCGGTCTTTTTGCCGCCGTGACGGTTACATTCAGTCTTGAGGGTTGGCTCAACAAACGCGTCGCAGGCGTTGTCCAAAACTCAGTGACAATTGCCGAGTCATATGTGCGCGAGCGCCATCAAGCTATTCGCCTCGATGCAAGCGCGATTGCCTCCGAAGTGGTTCGTGCAACGCCCTTCGGTGTGCCAGACTCTGCGACGCTGACCCGCGTTCTCGCAAAAGTCTCAAAGGAGAGAAGACTCGTAGAGGTCTATGTTCTGAACTCCAGTGGTGAAATTATCGCGCGGGGGCCGAACAGCTATCTGTTCCTCTTTACTCCGCCAACGGAGCGCGAGTTCTCGGCGACCCGTCCCGGCGAGGTCTACGTGTTTGAGGATCGTAGCGGTGGAGCGGTGCGGGCACTACAGCCATTGCCAGGTGTTTTTGACTCATTTTTGTATCTCGTTCGCCCTGTTGACGGCGAAGCGCTTCGCGTCCTTGCCGATACCCGTTCCATGGTCACCCAGTATCAACAATTGGAAAATCGCCGCGGCGATATGCAGCTCATTTTTGCGCTGCTTTATATCGGTTTTGCCATTCTTGTTTTGTCAGCGGCAATCTGGTTTGGGATATGGTTTGCAGATCGTCTCGCTCGCCCGATCGGAAGGCTAGCAGGAGCCGCTGACCGCGTTGCCAAAGGTGATTTGAACGCTCGGGTAAACGAAGAAAAGGGCGATGACGAAATTGCGGTCCTGTCTCGTGCTTTCAATCGAATGACAGAGCAGGTTCAGCGGCAACGAGAGTCTCTTTTAGACGCTAACGTGCAGATGGACCAACGGAGACGGTTTACTGAAGCAATCCTTTCGGGCGTGACGGCAGGTGTTGTTCGGCTCGATCAGTCTGGCGTCGTCAATCTTGCAAATGGCTTTGCCGAAGATCTTCTCGGAACAACCGTCGGTGCCCTAGAAGGTAGCATTCTTCACCAAGCCTACCCGGCCTTCGCTCCGATCATTCAAGGCGCCGCCGATAGCCCCGATCATATCGGTGAAGGGCGTGCCGTCGTCGCGCACGACGACGGGGAAAGCGAATTTCTGGTCCGCGTCGCCTGTCAGGTCGGCTCGGGTGAAATTGAGGGTTACGTTGTCACGCTAGACGACATGACAGATCTCGTTTCCGCACAACGTCTCGCGGCGTGGGGCGATGTTGCTCGACGCGTAGCGCACGAAATTCGAAATCCGCTCACACCGATTCAACTTTCTGCCGAACGTTTGCATCGTAAGTTTGGTCGCCAGATCGACGCAGATCGGCCCGTGTTCGATCAGTGCACCGAGACCATTGTTCGGCAGGTCGAACAAATTCGTCGAATGGTTGAAGAGTTTTCGAATTTTGCCAGAATGCCTGAGCCTAAGTTCGCCGACGAAAATTTGGCGGAGCTCGTAAAGGAAGCTGCGATCTTGCAGATTGCAAGTGCCCCTCAAATTAAATTCGATCTTTCGAATATCGACCCCAGTTTAATCGTGAAATGCGATCGTGGCTTAATATCGCAAGCGCTGACCAATGTGATCAAGAACGCAATAGAAGCGATCACCGCCCGCACTGAAGCGCAACTGAGTGAGGGAATAAGTGCGACACCGGGTCAGGTTGGCCTTTCGTTGGACCGTGTCGGCGACCATGCTCGTATTCGCGTTACCGACAACGGTATCGGCCTGCCAAAGAAAGAACGTAAGACCGTTGTCGAGCCCTATGTCACGACAAAGAGCCGTGGTACAGGCTTGGGATTAGCAATCGTCAAGCGAATGGTTGAAGAACACGGGGGCAAACTGTCGCTCTCCGATAACACCGACTCTAACATCAATACTGGTACCTGCGTTGAGTTGACCCTCAGCGGAGTCGTAGACAAAGCGTCCAAAAAAATGCGCCACAACAACCGACCGCAAGAGGCGGTAGCATGATGAAGAGCATGCTAAACTGTCTCGTTCGAGAAAAAGATAAAGGGGTTTCTACATGGCCGATATTCTAATCGTCGATGACGAAGAAGATATCCGAGAGCTGATCGCTGAGATCCTGAGTGACGAAGGACACGATACTCGGACTTCTGCATGCGCTGATTCCACGTTTAAGGAAATCAATGGTCGGCAGCCCGACCTAATCATTCTCGATATTTGGCTTCAGGGCAGCCGTAAGGACGGAATCGAGGTTCTCAAAACCGTCAAACGAGATAACCCCGAGCTACCCGTTATCATCATCAGCGGACACGGAAATGTCGAACTGGCTGTCGCTGCTATTCAGCAGGGAGCATACGACTTCATCCAGAAGCCTTTCAAAACCGATTTTCTGATGATTACGGTTTGTCGTGCCCTAGAAGCCGCGCGGCTTCGTCGCGAAAATGCTGTTCTGCGCGAGAAAGAAGAAGGGGTTGCTGATCTGGTCGGGGAATCTGCTGCGATGGTCCAGTTGCGCGGCATGATCGATCGAATTGCACCTACGAATAGTCGAGTAATGATCTGCGGACCTTCAGGATCGGGAAAGGAAGTCGCGGCGCGTTATTTACACCAAAACTCAAAGCGGGCAGATGGTCCATTTGTTGTCGTGAGCGCAGCGACAATGGAACCGGAACATTTGGAAGAAAAACTCTTTGGTCGTGAACGGGAAGGTGGTCTCGCTGTACCCGGACTGTTCGAGGCAGCCCATGGCGGAACTTTGTTTTTTGACGAAGTGGCAGATATGCCAAAAGAAACGCAGTCGAAGATTCTGCGCGTGCTCATTGATCAAGCGTTCACCCGTGTTGGCGGCTCCGATACCGTCCGTGTTGATGTTCGAATCGTCAGTGCAACGAGCCGTGATCTCGCCGAAGAAATCGCCGTCGGCGCATTCCGAGAGGACCTTTACCACCGCTTGAACGTCGTACCGGTAGACGCGCCGACGCTGGGTCATCGCCGCGAAGATATTCGCCTATTGGTCGATCATTTAATTGATCGCCTGAACCGCGAACAGGGGCTACCGCGACGACATGTCAATGAGGATGCCATTGCCGTACTCCAAGCCTATGAGTGGCCCGGGAATGTCCGGCAACTCAAGAATATCGTAGAGCGGATCATGATTCTTGGAGATGGAACCTCTGAAATCGGCCCCGATGACTTGCCACCCGAAGTCACCTCGGACGGCGAAGGGTCTGTGATCTCTCCCGCTGGCGAGAACTTTGTCGCAATGCCGCTGCGTGAAGCGAGAGAGGCATTTGAACGAAATTACCTTATTGCTCAAATAAATCGGTTTGGCGGCAATGTTTCCCGCACGGCCTCTTTCGTCGGCATGGAGCGTTCCGCCCTTCACCGGAAACTAAAGGCACTTGGGGTTTCCACCGCCAACAGAAATGGCGGGCGAACCGCGTTCGCGCAAAGCGTCGCCGAAATGTCTTCATAAGTTTCCAAGATGAAAGTCATCGTTTGCGGGGCTGGTCAGGTCGGCTTTAATATCGCGCGGCAATTGTCGTCTGAGGGCAATGATGTTGTCCTTGTGGATCAGTCAGAAGAGCTGATCCGAAAAGTCACAGACATGATCGATGTCGGCGGTGTTGTCGGCTTCGCGTCCCGTCCTCATGTCCTGCAAGAAGCCGGCGCCGAAGACGCGGATATGATGATCGCGGTTACCTATTCTGACGAAGTGAACATGATCGCATGTCAGGTGGCTCACTCTGTTTTCGAAATCCCGCGGAAAATTGCGAGAGTTCGCGCGCAATCTTACCTCGAAGCGCGTTGGCGAGATATGTTCCGTCGAGATCATATGCCAATCGACGTTATTATTTCGCCAGAAATTGAGGTTGCCGATTCAGTCCTCCGTCGGATCAGTGCGCCGGGCGCGTTTGAGTCGACTCCGTTCCTCGATGGCCGGGTTCGACTAGTCGGCACGCAACTCGATGCCGACTGTGCGCTCTTAAACACACCTCTTCGTCAGCTTACTCAGCTTTTTCCTGATATCAGTGCGATGGTTGTCGCCTTTGAGCGGCAGGGAAAGTTACATATCTCGACGGGTGATGATCAGCTTTACCCAGATGACAACGTCTTCTTTATCGCAGCCGAGGAAGATGTTGATCGCACGCTCGCATTATTCGGTCACGAAGAGAAAATGGCGCGTCGTATCGTCATCGCGGGCGGCGGTAACGTTGGGTTTGCCGTTGCGCGGAAACTTGAAGAGCAAAAATCTGGTGTCAAAGCCAAGCTAATCGAATTGAAACGCGATAAAGCTGAGAACTCTGCTGAAGGGTTAGAGCGAACGATTGTTTTGAACGGCGACGTCCTCGACTCTGGAATTCTACAAGAGGCTAATATTGGTGAAGCTGAGGCGATAATCGCACTGACGGATGACGATAAAACGAACTTGTTGGCGGGTGTGCTCGCGAAAGACGCGGGCGCGCGTTCCGCGATGGTACTGGTAAACAATCAAAATCTCATGAGATTGGTTGCTCCGCTCGGCATCGACGCCTTCATTAACCCACGAGCCACGACCGTTTCCTCAATTCTACGACATGTTCGGCGAGGGCGTATCCGTGCGTTGCACAGCGTCCGCGATGGTGCTGCGGAGGTCATTGAGGCTCAAGCCCTGGCCACCTCGCCCTTGGTAGGTAAGCCATTAGCCCAAGCAAATTTACCGCCCGGTATCATGGTCGGGGCCGTTCTGTCTGAAGGAAAAATCACGGTTCCTGATGGCCGCCATGTCTTGAAAGACGGCGACAGTGTCGTGATATTCGCTCTCCGGGACGCTGTTTCGCAGGTTGAGAAACTGTTTCGCGTATCGTTTGACTATTTCTAGTCATGTCTAGTTCGCACCGCTCCGCTATTGTTTCCTCTTCGCCGGCGCGAAGCGCGCAAGCATCACGGATTTCGGTTTCCCTCTTGCTTATCTTTGCTGCTGGCATGGCCATCGTTGGGCTCTATGCTCTCGTCGTTGGAGACAAAAGTGCGAGCTCTACTTTTGCCTATGGCGCGATCAGCTGCGTTGCGCTGGCGGCAGCGGCAAGGGTTCTTTTGCACGGTCGCTTTGCCGGAATGGAACGCGGCGGACTGCTTCTCATTTTACTATTCTACTGCCTCGCGCCAGCCGTCGCGTCCATTCCGATCCTCAATTTGAAAGGGGTAGAAAGCTTTAGCGCAGCTTACTTTGAAATGGCGTCAGCGCTAACCACGACAGGGGCGACAATTTTTTGGAACGTTGATCTTGTTCCAGACTCAGTCATCTTGTGGCGCGCTATTTTAGCGGGCTTCGGAGGGCTCGTCTGCCTTGTCTCCGCGCTCGCCATTCTCGCGCCGCTCTCGATTGGCGGCTTCGAAGTCGATCATATGATCGACCGAAGGGCGCAGACCATGAACTACGAATTCCTTTGCGCAAGCGAAGGCGCCAGAACGATGGGCTTAGAGGCTCGGGTAGTTTGGGCTTTGAAGATTGTTACGACACCCTACCTTATATTCATTTGCTTATGCACTTTTGCGCTAGCGGCGAACGGTGTTGCGATTTTTGACGCCATTTGCCTAGCGTTGGGAAGCGTTTCAACTACCGGGTTTTCACCGCAGTCTGAGGGCGTTGCGGGTTATCGTTCGCTTCTCGTTGAAATGGTTCTCGTGGCTGCGATGGTTCCTGCGGCAATTGGCATTTCAGCTCATGTCACCAGTTTGAAAAATGGTGTCCGGTCTTATCTGCGAGACTCTGAACTGCGATACATGGTTATCATGGTCACCGTCGTCGTTATCCTCCTGTTTTTCCGACATTGGATAGGAGCGATCGAAACTCAATCGACTGATGAAATTCGCGCTGCTGCTGCCGCCCTTTGGGGATCATTTTTCATGGCTGTATCGTTCGCGACAACGACCGGTTTTGAATCCGCCGCGTGGAATGGTGCAACCCAGTGGAGCGGTCTTAAAACTCCTGGTGTTGTGTTGGTCGGTTTAGCCATCGTGGGCGGCGGCGCAGCATCGACTGCCGGAGGCGTAAAGTTGATCCGAGCCGCTCTTCTCGCCAAACACAGCATGGGCGAGTTGCGGCGCTTAGCTCGCCCGTCGTCTGTACAGCCAATTTTTAGTGGAGGTCGCAGCGTAACCTTCGATGCTCTGCGCATCGTCTGGGTCTTCGTGATGCTCTATGCGATCACCTTGGCGGTTTGCGCCTTGGGCTTGACCGCAACGGGCTTCAAATTTGTCGATGCCTTTGCTGGTTCAATCGCAGCCATCAGCAACACGGGTCCGTTACTACCACTGATCTCGGGAGAAGAGGGTGCCTATACCAGCCTCGATCCTATTGCGCGGTTCTTATTGTGTGGAGCGATGATTGTTGGCCGAATGGAGACACTGGCTGTTGTCGCCCTGTTTAGCGTTTCTGCTTGGAGGCGCTGAATAGGGCGACAGGTGGTAGAAATCGATCTTTATCAAATTGATACTTATGTGTAGAGTGCGAGCAAGGTCGGCAATGAAATTCGCTGGCCCGAGTAAAAGCATGCAAAATAACAGAAGGCAATCCAATGCCCGCCGACAAGCAGAACTTACAAGATGCATTCCTCAACAACATTCGCAAGAACAAGGTTTCGGTCACGATTTTCCTCGTAAATGGCGTAAAATTACAAGGCGTTGTCACCTGGTTTGACAATTTCTGTGTTTTGCTCCGCCGTGACGGACAGTCTCAGCTTGTCTACAAGCATGCGATTTCAACCATTATGCCGTCGCAGCCAATTAGTCTTTATGAACCGGAGGATAGTGCCGGGTCGTGACGACCCGGGCGCTCGTCTTACACCCTGACATTCGAACCGAACGGGGTGGCCTTCGGTCCCCAACGGCACGTCTCGACGAAGCCGTTGGGCTCGCAGCTGCTTTGGATCTCGAAATCGTAGACTCCCGCGTCGAGGCCGTCTCAACGGTCCGGCCAGGAACGCTGTTCGGATCTGGAAAGCTGGATGAGATCAAGGGGATCATCCAGGCGGCAGAAGTAGAACTTGTCATCGTGGACGGCACATTGAGCCCCGTTCAGCAACGCAACCTTGAAAAAGCTTGGTCGGCAAAAGTCTTGGATCGGACAAGCTTGATTTTAGAGATTTTCGGCGAACGAGCTCAGACACGCGAGGGCGCCTTACAGGTTGAGCTTGCTCATTTAACCTATCAAAAGAGCCGCCTTGTTCGCAGTTGGACCCACCTAGAAAGGCAACGCGGCGGACTTGGTTTCGTTGGAGGCCCCGGCGAAACACAAATCGAAGCCGACCGTCGGATGATTGACGAGCGTGTCGAACGGATTCGACGACAGCTTGATAAAGTGGTTCGAACACGGGGTCTTCACCGTAAGAAACGGCAAAAGGCTCCCCACCCGGTTGTTGCATTTGTTGGATACACAAACGCAGGAAAGTCTACACTATTCAATGCCTTAACAGGCGCGTCGGTCCTGGCCGAAGATATGCTTTTTGCGACGCTTGACCCTACTATGCGGGCAATCGAGACAGGATCTGGCCGACGGGTCATATTGTCCGATACGGTTGGTTTCGTCTCGGACCTTCCGACGCCGCTCGTTGCAGCATTTCGGGCGACATTGGAAGAAGTTTTAGAGGCCGATGTTGTCGTCCATGTCCGCGATATTTCTTCGCCCGAAACAGAGGCCCAAGCACAAGATGTGCGTGACGTTCTCGTGACGCTTGGACTGTCCGCCAACGCGGTAGAGGAGGCGATCGAGGTCTATAATAAGGTCGATCTCCTCAACGCCGAAAACCTCCAGCCCTTGCTCAACGAAGCCGAGCGGCGCTCCAATGTTGTCTGTGTTTCGGCCTTAGAAGCGATAGGTGTCGCTGCGGTCCTCGACGCAATCGAAACTGAACTTGCGCGCGATGATCTAGCCTTGGAATTGTCGCTGCCATTTGACGCTGGAGAAGCCTTGGCTTGGCTATATGAGCAAGGTGCGGTGGTTGAGCGACAAGACAGCAATTCGTCGATAGACCTAAATCTAACTTTGTCAAAAGCAGACGCAGATCGGTTTGTTAAACGGTTTGGTTTGAATTTCACATAACTATGATTACCGGTCATAGGCATCAACTGCGGTACTTTCAGTTTTAATCCGTTTAAGAATCAAGCGTCTACACTGACACCTTCAGAAAAACCGGCTCAACCTAGCAAAGCACTTGAGTAGCGATCCGCAGCGCCAACTGGCGCCGCCTGCTTCGCTTCCTCAGCAATTCGTAAGTGAAGACTGTGCCGCTACGAAATGTCACCAATGTTCTCAGTGCCGGAGGCACAATCAATCCGCTAAGCGCTGACACGAACAGCCGCGGCTTTAGCAGCGCTCGCTGTCCATTGGGTGGCTAAACGTTTCAAAAATGCTTCGGGATGCTCTTGAAGGCTTCCCTCTTCCAAGTTCGAAGATCATACTGCTTCAATTGAGGTGAGAATTCTCGCCTTCACCAACTACGGGAGCCTTTGTCCTGCTGGATCCAGCGAGATACGATTGGCGGGTGCGATCATTTGTTCGAACCGATGGTGAGCGTCTACCGCTGGTAGTTGGAGCGGATGGTGTGCCAGCCTACTACCCGACATGCTATTTGTTGTCACAAAGATCAAAGTCCCTGGCTTCACAAACTTTACTCGCGAACGCTCGAGACATTGTCCACATCGGTCAATGGGCGATCTTGGAGGGTGTTGACTTGGCTTCACGTTTCGGTTCTGGCAATTATTTGGATCATGCTGAAGTGGCTGCGTTGGCGGAAGCAGCCGGTTCGCAAACCAAATGGCTCCGGCAGTTGGGCAGTTCGAAGATAACGCCATTTCAACATTGCGCGGGATCCTTTCACGGAAGATCAGTTAGCAATGGTACTAAGGCGCGACGACTTACTACTGCAAAACGTTTTTTCGAGCTAATTGGGCGTTTCAGTGAGGCGCACGTTCCGGATATAGAGAAACGTCGGCGGGCGGAACTTCGGAAGTCGATGTCAACCTTGTTGGATCGACATCGACCTCACCTCCGATCATCGAGGGTTCGTTCGGCGTTGTCGGAATCTCAACTCAGCTTGGTCGCCCGTTTTATTCTATCAGGTGATCCATCTAAAATTTGGGCCGACGAAAGAGTACGGTCGCGAAACTGGGCCATAGTCAACACCCTACTTTTAACTGGGATCCGTCAGGGCGAGCTAAGGCAGTTAAAAATGGAAGACATCAACTTTACCGATCTGACGTTGGACATTGAGCGTCGCCCCGATGATCCTGAAGATCCTCGTCCGGTCGAGCCCAATGCGAAAACGATAGATCGGATCATTACTATTCCTGAGAAGCTAGCGACAGTTCTCGAGGGGTATCTGTTCGGTTCCGGCAGCGATGCTGCTGCAGTACACGGTTCCAAGTTTGTTTTTCTCACCGGAGGCAATCGTTCAACTGGGGAACCGATTGGCGAGAAGATGGTTGGACGAATTGTCCGCGATCTAGGGACTCACTTAGGCGTGAGCGATCTGACTCCTCACGCACTTCGCAAAGCGTGGATACAGAATCTAACGAGGTGGGCGATCAACAATGATATCTCTGATGGCCAACTAGACCGTATCGCGAACTATTTAGGTGGATGGAGTGACTTAAGCACTGTCGCTTCTCGATATAGAGGCGACCAACTTACCAATCTTGCTTATGAGGCCGGTCTAAGAGCGGAAATCAAGCGAAATGAGTGATCAACTAATACTCCCCCTCCGATCGTCTGGCTACGACGGACCGTCATTATCTGCTTACGGAGTGGCATTTGATCCAGATGATGAGGTGTGGAGTAAGCGTCCCAAACAATTCGTTTGGTAATCGCTCTAGGCATCAATTTGTTGGACTATATTCAGGACGAACGCCAACCAGTGGAATTCGTTGATCGGCGGGCTTCTGTGCTCGATCTTTTGTCGACTTTGCACGACGCGACGCGCGAAATAATGGCAATAGATCCGATCGGTCATCATTCGATGATGACAATTCATAATCATCTGTGTGTTCGCAGAATGATGTACGAGGCACCCATTGCGTCAGAAAATGGAATACCAGTCATCTTGTCGGAGCATGATTATCCGACAGGCGGTGATTTGATGTTTGAACGATCCGAGAGTTCGCGCTCTTTCTTCGAATGCTTACAGTTACTGATCGCGAATGGTGTCGGACGAGATCAAATAGACAAAACCCTTGGAAATGTTGGCGTATCCACGTCATGGTTGCGCGGATCTCGGTTACTGAGTTCGTGCAACGCTTTCAATAACGTTCGCGTTTGATCGACAGATAGTTCATCAGTGTCGCCGTACTCAACCACCCCCATCGGGTCGGCTTCGATTACTGATGGTGTGAAGCGAGGGTCTCCAGCAAGCCATGCATGAACGCCACGAAGGTTTGTCGGAACGAGGCCATGACCATGGAATAGTCTTAGGAGTCTGCGCCGTTTTCGCTCTGTATCGGCTTGTTGTGAAAGCCAGCGACCCGCGCGAGGCCTTCCAATGTCTTGAGACAACAGAGCCAGTGCTTCGTCACGTAAAATCGGTTCCAAAAAGAGTTCGAGCGGATTTGCTCCATAGGAGTCGACTACAGCCTGCGTGCTTGTAGCGCTTCTCCAATCCGCAACTCTGCAGGCGATAACAAAATTTGGAAATTTGGCCTTCTCTAGCGCTTTTAGAACTGCGTCAACAGCATCTCCCTCATTCTGAACGGATAGCTCGTCTATCGCGTCGATAACAAAGGTAGTTGCATCATTGAGCAGTGTTAGAGGATCACTAGCTCGCACAAGGCGCCTTAGCGGAAAAGATCATCGAAAGCCGCCAGGCCGGTCTAAATGGCTTCCGAGAGGCGCTAGGACTATTACAGATGGATTCGCGCGTTCGCATAGAAAGCTGAACACGGTCTCGCCCTATTCGGGGCTGCTTCGCATGTTGTCAAAAAAGCCAGCATCATGAAGGGCTCTTCGTAGGAACGGTGCAAACTTTACCATACCACGCTCATTGTCGATGAACGCTACCTCGGCTGGCGTAAAGTACACTGAACGCTGAATGGTTGCTCGCACCTTTTCTTGGTCAGTCTTCAAAGGCCGTGACGCGCCCACCGGATTAGCGATGGTCGTTTCTGCCTCCTTCGCAGCTACTGCAGTCTCGTCGCCAGATTGTTGCAGCCAGATAAAAAGATAATTGGAAGCCAACTCAGACCCTATCCGTGAATGTGCTCAGGTGAACCAAATTTAAAATTTGAAGTGATGTCCGAGCACTCATTATTCTCCACCCAATTCCAACATACCTGCCAAACAGCCAGCTCTTTCCAGAATCGCTGTTCTTTCCTAGCAGGAAAAACCTGTTTTGGGATAATTCGATTTCGGGATTAGCGCATTGCTCAAATTTGCGCAATCTGGAGTCGCCGACTGTGGGGCCCGTTCTTCGAAGTGATGGACATCGTGCTCTGACATCTGCGTTGAAGCAGGCGCGATTGGAAGCAGGATTGACCCAAGCAGAGCTTGCATCGCGAGTAGGTCGAACCCAATCCTTCGTTGCAAAGATCGAAGCGGGCGAAAGGCGGATTGACGTCGTCGAAATGATCGTCCTTGCGAGGATCCTGCGAGCGGATCCGACAGAAATAGTCAGATCCATCAAATGCGCCGTTCCGGAAAACCAAGAGCTGTAATCTCCGACCTTTCAGCCGCTATGATTAGATCAAAGGGATCGTTCGAAACTCCCAGTCTGGCGCAATTTTCGGTGAAAGTACCGTGAAACTACCGGTAGTTTTGAAACCACCTACTCGAACCATCGCATATATCTATCTGAATTTAAAAGTTTAGTGTCAATTTTCAATCGGGTGAGTTTCGTCTCAAAACGCTGCTTATGACTAAGAATCTTTCTTATTGGACATTTGCACTAACAGCGGTAGTTTTGAAACTGCTCTCCTTTGTAGCGTCCGACTCTCTGCCGGACTTTCCGTAATTATTTCGGACTCCAGAGCGAACAACAGCTTGATCTCGGTATATCGGAAACCCGGCCCAACGGAGGTCCGGCTACGCATCGAGGCTTTCGCCCTGAATTGGGGTGATGAGGACTTGATGAACAATCGCTATTCGTTCAGCTTTTCTGGGTTCCCTGCACGTATCGGCATGGAAGCGGCAGGCATTGTCGAAGCGATTGGCTCGGATGTGAGCGGCATTGAGGTCGGCACACGCTATTGCACGCTTCCTTACTTTTATGATCGGAAAGGCGCGTCAGCAGATACGGTTCTGATCGATCAAGCCTATATCACACGCGCACCCGAGGGATTGAGCGCCGTCGAATCTGCTTCGGTGTGGATGCAGTTTATGACGGCTTACTTTCCGATGGTCGAACTTGCCAAGGCCACGTCCGGACGCAACATTTTGATCCCCGCAGGAACAAGTACCGCAGGGAATGCGGCGATACAGATTGCGAAGATGCGCGGCGCAACGGTACTTTCCACCACCCGTTCAGAGACCAACCGTGCCTATCTAACCGAAAGCGGTGCGGATCATGTCTTTGTTGATGATGGCGGCGACATTGCCGAATTCATCCGAACGGCAACGAACGGTGTCGGCATCCATGCGTCGTTTGATCCTGTGGGTGGGCCGTTCATGGAGCGCTATGCACCGGTGATGGCCAAGGGTGGAATGCTCTTTTTGTACGGAGGGCTGTGCGGAACATATTCTCATCCGCCGTTCTTGCCGATGATCCAGAACAGCCTTTGGTTCCACGCCTACTCGCTCTTCAATTATGTGGAAGACCTTGAAGCCTGCGAGCGCGGGAAAGGCTTCGTCTATGAGGCGTTATCGTCTGGCGCGTTAAAGCCGAAGATCGACCGCGTCTTTCCAATGGAAGGCTACATTGATGCGTGGCGCTACCTGCGTGGTGAGCGAGAGACCTATGGCAAAGTCGTGATAGAAACGGGAGCGTAGATCATCATGAACAGGCTGGAAAAAGTTCGAAGCAAAATGGCGGATGAAGGCGTTGACCTTCTTGCGCTTGCCCCCGGCGCACACATGTCGTGGCTGCTTGGTGTCACCCCCCATGCGGATGAGCGGCCCTTGCTCTACTGCATTACCGCGATCTCGGATGCTTTCCTGATGCCGGGGTTGGAAGCCGATAGTGTGCGTCAGCATACCGATGCACGCTTTTTTGAATGGTCCGACGATGAAGGCCCGCAAGCGGCTTTCGACCAACTCTTGTCTTCGATTGGTGCTGAGACCGCGCAATCCATCGTTTTGGACGAATGTATGCGCGCCGACCATGCCGGATTGGTGCAGGATCGACTGTCCGGTGCAAGTCGCAAGTTTACCGAGACGACCATTGGCGCGCTGCGTATGTCCAAGGACGCCGATGAATATGCATCGTTAAAGCGCAATGCCCAATCGGCGGATACGGCGATGAAAGCGGCTTGGTCGGCGATGCGTGCCGGCATGACAGAGCTTGAAGTTGCGGCTGTGGTCAATGAGAGCTTTGACGGGCAGGGGGTTAAACCGCTGTTCGCCATCGTCGGTGCAGGCGGTAATGGCGCGTTTCCGCACCACCATACTGGACCAACCGTTTTAAAGGCGGGCGATGCGGTGGTGATGGACATCGGCGGCGGCATGGATGGATACTCGAGTGACATCACCCGAATGGCGGCCATTGGTTCTGCGCCGGAAGGATATGAAGAAGTTCATGCGATTGTTGAGGCCGCGGTTCAGGCCGCAATGAAAGCGGCACGTCCGGGCGTCAAGGCGCATGTTGTCGACGACGCAGCACGCGGCGTTATTACCGAAGCTGGGTACGGTGAGTACTTCATGCACCGTACCGGGCACGGCATGGGCGTCGAGGTTCATGAGACGCCATATATCACGGCGGCCTCTCAGACCGTTCTGGAAGAAGGCATGGTCTTTTCTATTGAACCCGGAATTTATCTGCCGGGAAGATTTGGAATCCGTCTGGAGGATATTGTGATCCTGCGCGCTGATGGTCCGGAGATCTTCTCGGACCTACCGCGAGACCTGCAACTTATTGATGGTTGATCGCTTTTCTCGGGATGTCATCGCGGCCAGCCTTGATGCTGCCGCGACCGAGATGTTCGACGTTCTCCGTAAAACGGCAATGAGCCCGATCATCTACGAGGTGCTTGATGTCGGGACCGGAGTTTGCGATGCGGACGGCGCTCTGGTCAGTTCCGGCGCGGGGATCCCCTCGTTTATCGGCGTTCTCGACAAGTCGATCGCTGCCATCCGAGACAAAACGGGTGATGGGTTCGCCGAGGGCGATGTTTTTGTCACCAATGATCCCAACTTCGGTGGTGTCACACACCTCAATGACGTCGTCGTCGCAGAGCCTGTTTTTTGGGAAGGCACCTGCGTGGCCTGGGCCGCGTCGATAGCGCATTGGGGCGATATTGGGGGGCGCACGCCCGGCTCAATGTCGACAGACTCGTCCCAATTGATCGAAGAAGGCTTGCGCCTGCCAATCGTGAAACTGTTTGCTGGCGGGAAACGCAATACGGCGGTCTTTGATGTCATCACAGTGAACACCCGTCTACCCGACTTCGTCATCGGAGATTTATGGGCACAAGTTTCGGCAGGTCGACGCGCAGCTGAAATTATTCGCCAACTTTGCGAACGATACGGCGTCGAAGCCCTACGCGCGAGCATTGCGGATGCGAGACGAATAGGAGAAAGGCGCGCGCAAGCGGGCCTGAAATCGCTGCCTAAAGGACACTTTGAAATTACCGAACCGCAAGACGATGGCACGGAATGGAAAGCCGGTATCACGATCACAGATACCCGCTTTACCGTCGATCTGCGCGACGCACCGCTACAATCGAGTGGACCGTATAACACCGGTAAGGACGGCGCGATGGTTGCTTGCCAAGTTCTCTTCAAGGCGCTCACCGATCCGGACCGATTTGCCAATGCCGGATCGTTCGAACCGCTCGAGGTATTGACTACACCGGGAACTGTTTTTCATGCCGGACCAGAGGCAGCGCACGCCTATTATTTCGAAACGCGGATGCGGTTGATTGACATGCTGTGGCACTGCCTCGCTCGGGCAATGCCGGGACGCCTCCCTGCCGGTCACTTCGCGACGATTTTCGGAACCGTGATCGCGGGTCAACACCCGGATACGGGGCGACGATATGCGATGGTGGAACCGCAGATGGGCGGATGGGGAGCGACGGCGGAGCGACCCGGACAAAACGCAATGTTCTCAACCAATCACGGCGACACATTCAATTGTCCAGTCGAGATCGCGGAAGCGCGCTATGGTTTTACGGTTCTGAATAAATCGCTGACCTTTGGTCCCAACGTTACGGATGGCTATTCAGGCGGCGCAGGCGTTCACCTTCGCTATCAACTCCGGAATTCTGCGACGCTGTCCGCCGGGTTTTCGCACAATACGGTTCCCGTGTGGTCGGCTGGTCAAGCAATTGATGGGGGAACCAATACGCTACAAGTTATTTCGAAGGATGGGAGTCGAACTACATTTTCTTCGGGCAGCGGGATCGAACTCAAAGCGGGCGCGGTGGTCGAAATAAGGACGGCCCATGGCGGTTCTTCCGCGAAGGCCGTTCAGATTTTCTGACGTGAGACCTCAACGCGCAAGTCAATACCCTACCCCCCTAAATCGTACCTGCAGGATCTTGCATCCGTCTAAAACGCTGATACCCTTGCGGTTTATAGATTGCGTTTGACTTTCGAAGGTTATGAAGGGTCGGTCCGGAAACTCGCCGCCCTCAAAGAAGACACCATGGCCGAAGCGTCAAATTGGCCGCAAGTTAAGTGGATTCCCGGAAGCGAACGTCATCGCGGTTCAAACTCGCGATGGAACATATTGAGCGAACGCACCCAGAGGCTGAAATTCTCGGGGTCGGATTACGCACGTCGACATGGATACGTGAATGGAAGGGTCGGAATATTGGATACAGAGACTTTGTCCAAGGGCACATCCTGTTCAAATTACCACAAGATCTCCTTTGCCAGATGCGATACTTCGCTGTCGAGCAAGATGGGGGAGTCACGGCACGAGCGATTCATCTTGGATTGTATAAGCGGGCTCGGTTCCAAGACTGCGATCGCCGCTAATCCGGAGTGAATCACTACTGCGCCCCCCTTGTCTTGAGGGAGCGGCGCGATTGACTCCGCGGCGGACACAAAACCCTTGCCCCCGGCCCCCTACCCCTCCAAAACTCTCCTATGAAAATTCTCTTCCTTGGCGATCTCTTTGGTCGCACCGGGCGCACGGCCGCCATTGAAGCCCTCCCTATGCTGCGCCGCCGTCTCAAGGCTGATTGCGTGATCGTCAATGCCGAGAATGCGGCGGGGGGATTCGGCGTGACCTCGGCCATCGTTGATGCCGTCTTCGAGGCCGGGGCCGACGCCATCACGCTCGGCAACCACGCCTTTGATAACCGCGAGATCATCCCGCATCTGGCCACCGAGCCTCGCATCGTCCGACCCACGAACCTGCCCAAAGGCGCACCGGGGCGCGGCTCGACCCTCATCGACATTCACGATGGCCGCCGGGTGCTCGTGATTAATGCGCTGGGCCGTGTCTTCATGAACCCGGTTGATTGCCCGTTCTCGACGATTGAGGCCGAACTCGAAGCCTGCCCCATCGGCACCGCTTGTGATGCCGCCGTGGTCGATTTCCACGCCGAGGCGACCTCCGAGAAATGCGCGATGGGCCATTGGTGCGATGGCCGCGCGACCCTCGTGGTCGGCACCCACACGCATATCCCAACTGCCGACGCGCAAGTCTTGCCGCGCGGCACCGCCTATCAAACAGACAGCGGCATGTGCGGCGATTTCGACTCCGTGATCGGCGTTGAGAAATCTGAACCCTTGCGCCGCTTCATCACCGGCATGTCGAGCGGACGGTTTGAACCGGCAACGGGTGACAGTTCCATCTGCGGCGTCTTTGTCGAGAGCGACGACGCCACCGGCCTCGCCACTCGCATCGCCCCGCTGCGCATCAAAGGCCGCCTCATCCAAGCCTGGCCAGACCTAGAGGCCGCGCCGGTCTCGCTTGAGGCCTGAGCCACGATGATCCCCGTCGAGATCGCGCCCTACCTCGCGCTCGCCGTCATCTTCGTGATGTTCGTCGGCTTTGTGTGGGAACGGTTTGCGCCGGATGTGATCTCCATTGCAGCGGTCGGATTTTTCATCGCCACCGGGATGCTCAGCACGGACGCCTTCATCGGCGTCTTTGCCAACGGCGCCCCCATCGCCATCGGCTGTTTGTTCGTGCTATCCGGGGCGCTGCTGAGAACCGGCGCGCTCGAACACATCAGCGCCCTCGCAATGACCGGGGCAAAGCAATCCCCGATCTTAACCGTCGCCGCACTCGCTGTGTTTATCCTCGTCGGCTCCGCGTTTTTGAACAACACCCCGATCGTCATGATTATGATCCCGCTGGCCCTGCAGTTCGCGAAGGCGAGCGGATGGCCAGCCTCGCGCCTGCTCATTCCGCTCTCGTACGCGGCGATTTTGGGCGGCGGCATGACGCTGATTGGAACCTCGACGAACTTGCTGGTTGATGGTGTCGCCCAACAAAACGGCATGAAGCCATTCTCAATCTTTGAGATATCGGCGGTCGGTGCCGGGGTCGCTATGGTTGGCGTGGCCTTCACCGCACTCACCGCTCGCTATTTACTGCCGAACCGCCAAACCCTCGCGGAAATGACGAGCGGTTCGCATACACCGGCCTTCATGACCGAAGTGCTGATCCAAGAAAACTCGCCCCGCATCGGAAAATCGCCCAAGGATGTCACAGAATTTAAACGCAGCGACGGCAAGGTCATCGACGTGCTGCGCGGCGAGACCTCCCTGCGCCGCATCCTCTCCGAAGTCACTTTAGAGGCTGGAGACCGCGTCGTCCTGCGCACCACAGCGCAAGAAGTTGTCGACCTGCGCGAAGACGGTCTGGCTGTCGGCGGCGTCGCCCGCGTCTCCTCAACCGATACCGTGACGATGGAGCTGCTTGTCGCTCCCGGCTCGCGCCTCGTGGGGCGTATCTTGGGTAAGCTGCGCCTGCGTCGTCGGTATGGACTCTATCCATTGGCCGTTCATCGCCGAGGCCGCGCGATTGCGCCCCAGCTTGATGCTGTGCGGCTGGCCATTGGCGATACGCTCCTGATTGAAGGCCCGCGCGCGAACATCCAAAAACTGATCGAAGACGCCGAGTTGATCGATCTGACCCGAGACACCAAAACGATCCCGCTTCGCCGTTCGATGGCTCCCATCGCGATTGCAACGATGATCGGCGTTGTGCTGCTGGCGGGCACCGGCGTGATGCCAATTGCGGGAGCGGCTGTCTTGGGGGTTGCTGTCATTCTGCTGACCGGCGTGATGGACCCCGATGAGGCTTTCTCTCATATCGACGGACGGCTGTTGGCGCTGATCGTTTCGATGCTAGCCATTGGCGCAACGCTGCAAGCCACGGGTGCGGTGCAATTGATCGTCGATGCCATTGCGCCGCTGTTGATTGGGGCTTCCCCGACGACGGTGCTCGTTGTGATCTTTGTGCTGACGACAATCCTCACAGAGCTGGTCACCAACAACGCCGTCGCCGTGGTCATCACGCCGATTGCCATTGTCTTGGCCCAGCAACTCGGCCTCGACCCGCGCGCCTTTGTCGTGGCGGTAATGGTCGCCGCCAATGCCAGCTTTGCGACCCCCATCGGCTATCAGACCAACATGCTCGTTTATGCGCCGGGCGGGTATCGGTTCATCGACTATCTGCGGCTCGGCATTCCACTGAAGATCGTGACGGGAGCCGCTGCGGTGTTCCTCATCCAATGGCTCTGGCCGTTGGGATGACGACCCAGCTTGATCGTCGCAAAGGATATCTGATTACCCTCCTCGGCGTGTTCTGGCTCTCGCCGGATGCGTTGGTCTTGAGGCTCATTGGCTCCGACTCCATGAGCATCCTCGCCTTTCGCGGCGGCTTTGCGGTGATTACGCTGTGTCTGATCCTGCTTTGGCGTGACCGGGGCAACGCATTGGCTAAGTTCATCGCGGGGGGTCTGCCGATGCTGATTGTCGGTGTGACTTACGCGATCAACAGTGCGGCTTTCGTCTATGCCATCGAGAAAACATCGGTCGCCGATGTCCTCGTCATCCTCGCGGCTACGCCTTTGGTCGCCGCCGTTCTTGGTTGGCTGCTCCTCCGAGAAGTCCCGGCCAAGATGACCATGATTGCGATTGCGCTCGGCGGCCTCGGCGTGACGGTCTCGGCGGTTGGCGGTATCACAGGCGGCAGTGCTCTCGGCATCATCGCTGCCATCATCACCACCGTCCTCCTCGCAGGACAGTTCACGATGCTGCGCTACTGGCCAAAAGTCGACAATGTTGCTGCCGTTGTGGTCGGGTCTGCAATTATGGGCGTGTTCGGCTTTATCTGGGGCGATCCACTTGCCCTTGAAGGCACCCCCCTCCTCCTTGCGGTCCTGCTCGGCCTACTTCTCACGCCGCTGGCCTATACCCTCGTCACCATTGGCCCGCGCTATCTGACAAGCGCCGAAGTCAGCCTGACCATGCTGCTGGAGACCGCCCTCGGTCCGCTGTGGGTCTGGCTGGTCCTCAGCGAAGAACCACCCTTCACGGCCCTGATTGGCGGGGCTATCATTATTCTCGCTGTTGTCGTTGCCTCGTACTCTGCTTTCAGGAGCCCTGAATGACTGCGTTTAAAACCAACATCGACCCGATCGAGCACCTCTTCGCCCCGCTGAAAGGCAAGTCCCTGCTCGATATTGGATGTGGCCGGGGTCAGCTCAGTCGTGCGCTCAGCAAACGCGGCGCGACGATGACCGGCGTTGATCCGCAAGAGGTGATCGTTCAGATCGCCCGTGAAAATGTACCGGACGCGACCTTTGAACAAGCGGGTGGCCAGTCATTGCCCTTCGCGGACAACACCTTTGATGGCGCAGTGATGCTCAACAGCTTGCACCATGTTCCCGAAGACGTCCTCGACGCGGGCCTTGCAGAGGCCATGCGCGTCGTCAAACCGGGCGGCGTCTATCTGATCCTCGAACCCCTCGCGCGCGGCGGATACCAAGAGGTTTTCGCACCGATCGATGATGAAACCGACATCCGCGCGATGGCCCTCGACAAGCTAAAGGCATTTATCGACCGCACGGGCACGCAAGTCGCCCTTCGTGCCGAATACGAAACAATGATCCCAGAAGAGAGCGCCGAGACGGTTCTCGCGGGTGGCCTCCATGTCGATCCATCGCGCGCTGCGTTGATCGACGAGAAACGCGCCGAAGTCACCCGCCTTTTCGCGCAGCACGTAAAGCAAACCGAACGCGGCCCGGCTCTCGATCAACCCATGATCGCTGTGGCGTTACAAAAGCCAGGATAACATTACCTGCCGGCTAACATTTCTGCTGCCTTCACCGAGTACCGATCAGTCATCCCAGAGACGCAGTCTGTTAAAGCATGAAGAGCTGAATAGCTGTCCGTTGCGTCTCTCAAATCTATACCGAGCGCTTGAACAACTTGCTTGCTATACGCACTTAACTCATCGTTTTTCCAACTGACATCACGCAATTCTTCAAAGATCGGAAAAACGCCATCAAGAACACGATGGATTACATTTCGACCGAAGACTTCCAATTCAGTTTTGCGGTGGCCTTTGAAAATTCTGCTACGCGCCAGCTTTTTGATCTCTAAAAATTCCTCAGCCTTTGCTGAGGCTTCAATTAACGAGCCTGAAAAAGTGCCATCCATGATCTGTTCGTAATGTTCCTTGAATGCCTCGACGCATGCGTTGATCGCAGCCCCGATACCTCTCGCGCGCATTTCTTCGACCCGTTCTTTTTCGATTTGATTGTCGCACAATTTATTCTTTTTACCGGCGAGATGACTCAGAACGCCCTCGACAGTATCGAAACGAAGGTCACCAGAAACGTACGCATCTTCAACGTCGACGATGTTGTAACAAATGTCGTCGGCTGCTTCGACGAGAAATACTAGCGGGTGCCTCCGGCACCAAGAACCTCTTGCATTCGTTGTGACAGGTAGGCCTAAGCTGTTGGCTACGTCTGAAAAAATTTCCCATTCAGAATCAAATACTCCAAATTTTTTCAATCCGCAGTAATTCGAATCGTCGCAACCTTTGACATGTGCTGTAACGGGGTACTTTGTGAACGCCCCCAGCACACCGTGAGAGAGCTGCATTCCACCCTGATTGCGGTACATTTCCAATCGAGTCAGAATGCGAAAACCCTGAGCATTGCCCTCGAACTCGATAAATTCTTGCCACCGGTTTTCTTCAAGCTCATCGAACAGACTAATCGATTTCCGAATTTTATCGGCAAACCATTCGCCGATCGCCGCCTCTCCAGAATGGCCGAACGGGGGATTTCCTATATCGTGTGCAAGGCAAGCCGCTTGAACCAAACCAGATACAACGTGTCTTTGCCCGTCTTCGATTTCTTTCGATTCTTGCAACCAACTTCCGACCGATGTCCCTAAAGATCGACCTACGACGGAAGTTTCAACGCTATGAATCAGTCGATGGTGAATATGGTCATTTTCGTAAAGCGGATGTACTTGTGTTTTGTTTGCCAAACGCCGAAATGGTGCGCTGAAGGTGATCCGATCTAAGTCTTGTTCGTAAATTGGCCGATTTTGGCGTTCGACATATTCGGGCCGATTGAGTCGCGCGAGATTTAATAGTTGAGACCATTCCACTTAGAAACCTCCAAGAAAATTTGGAAAAGAACTCAGTGCTTGGCGAGATTTAGTCAAGCACTGAGTGCAAGGCGCACATAGATCAACCCATGATCGCCATCGCGCTCCAAGCGACATAAAACTGCACTAATTTTCACCAATTGAAGTGATTTGCATATAATTTATGCAGATACTTGGGGCCATTGCTTGACTGCTCTGTGCCTAAATTTATTGCGTTCCTCGAGGAAATAATCGCGCCTTCATCAAGGCGCATGAACCACATGGGAGGGACACCATGAACGGAGCGGATACCGCTTGGATCATCGTCGCAACGGCGCTGGTCCTCTTTATGACTTTACCGGGACTTGCACTCTTTTATGGCGGCTTAGTCCGCTCGCGTAATGTGCTCTCGGTCCTGATGCAATGTTTTGCAATCGCCTGCGTCATGTCAGTTCTCTGGCTCGTCGTCGGGTACTCGATTGCCTTCGGTGACGGCGGCGCGGCCAATGCCTATTGGGGCGGCTTCGGCAAGATGTTCCTTGCTGGCATCACGACGGACACGTTGTCCGGGACCATTCCAGAGCTGCTGTTCTTTGCCTTCCAAATGACCTTCGCGATTATCACGCCTGCACTGATCGTCGGTGCCTATGTTGAGCGCGTTGGCTTTGGGTTTGTCATCGGCTTTTCGTCGCTGTGGATGCTGCTTTGCTACGCGCCTGTGACCCACTGGGTCTGGGGCGGCGGTTGGCTTGGCGAGATGGGTGTCATGGATTTCGCGGGCGGCATCGTGGTTCACGAGACCGCAGGCATCGCGGCCCTCGTCGTCGCGTTCATGCTCGGCTCTCGGCGCGGCTTTCCGAAAGATCTGAAACCGCCGCACAATCCCGGTATGACCATGATCGGTGCGGCGATGCTCTGGGTCGGTTGGTTCGGCTTTAACGCCGGTTCGCAATTGGCCGCTGATGGCGGCGCAGCGATGGCATTGGTTGTCACGCATATCTCGGCTGCCACGGCCTCGATTACGTGGGCGGCTTATGAGAAGATCAAGTACGGCAAGTTCTCGATGGTCGGCTTGGTTACCGGCACGATTGCGGGTCTTGCTTCGATCACCCCAGCCTCAGGCTTTGTTGGTCCCGTTGGTGCGCTCTTCATCGGTGCCGTTGCCGGTGTTCTCTGCCAGATCATGTGCGGCGTCGTCAAAGACATGATGAAGATCGACGACTCGCTCGACGTCTTCGCAGTCCACGGTATCGGCGGTATCTTCGGCACCCTGATGGCCCCGCTGCTCGCCATCGGCGCACTCGATGAAGGCCAAGGGATCGTGACCCAAATCATCGCCCTGGTCGCCGTCGGCATCTTCACACTGGTTGTCACCGTCGCCATTGCGGTGCTCTGCAAAGCAGTCTTCGGCCTCCGCGTCAGCGAAGAAGACGAGATTGAGGGCCTCGACTACACCGCCCACGGCGAACGTGCCTACGACATGGTGTCGTAAGAACATGCGTTAGAGCGCGGTGCTTCGTGAGAGGCGCCGTCCCTAAAAGCAGATCGACAAAGCCCCGGCCTCAACGCCGGGGCTTTTTTTATGCGTCACGCGTGCAAAAGCCTCTCGCCCAAGACCCCCGTCGATGATGCTGAGCAACCGTTTTCCTCGCCCAAATCAGCCATAGCCATTGGCTATTAACCACAAAGCCAATCGATATTTCCTTTTAGATGACGCGCACGTCATGTTGTGATGTACGAAAGCAACATCAGCCAACACCGGGAATTCCCCCGGGCCAACTAAGGAGACGACAGAATGAAAACGCTCACTCTCGCCACCGCCTTCGTTGTCATGGCAGCATCTTTTTCCACAACGGGATTTGCTGCGGACAATAAAACCGCAAAAGCAGAGCCCCGCGCCGAAATCACATTCGTCAATAAAAAGGCCAAGAAACGCTCGCCCTACGTTTCGCACGCGATCTACCTAACGGATGCGGCGGCCAACAAACGTCGCGCCCAGAATTTGCTCATCGATGTGAGCGGAAAGAACTTCAAGAAAAAGTTCTTCAAGAAAAAATTCCTCGGCCATGGTGGCGGTTTTGGCCACCAAGGGTTTGGTCATGGTGGATTTAGCCAAGGTGGTTTTGGTCACAGCGGCTTCGGCCATGGCGGTTTCCACAACGGAGGCTTTGGCCACAAAAAGTTTGGCCATAGCGGCTTTGGTCACGGCGGCACCAAGCTGAAGAAAAAAGCGCTGATCGGAAAGTTCCTGTTCGGGTTCTAATCCGAAAACAGTTCTTGTCCCTACCCCCCTCATTCGCGGGGCAAGAAGCCCAAGCCCCTCGTGCCTCACGAGGGGCTTGTTGCATTTGCAAACGTTAGCTCTGTTTGTTCTGTCGGTTCTCGATCAGGTCATCGACAACCTCTGGTTCGGCCAATGTCGACGTATCACCCAACGATCCGAAATCGTCCTCGGCGATCTTGCGCAAAATCCGGCGCATGATTTTACCCGAGCGCGTTTTCGGCAGGCCCGGCGCGAACTGAATCAGATCGGGCTTGGCAATCGGACCAATCTCTTTGCGGACCCAGCCCTGCAACTCCTCGCGCAGCTCTTGCGAACTCGCCTCACCGCCCATCAAGGTGACATAACAATAGATGCCCTGCCCTTTGATGTCGTGCGGATAGCCCACCACAGCGGCTTCGGACACTTTCGGATGCGCGACCAAGGCGCTCTCGACCTCGGCGGTCCCCATGCGGTGACCAGAGACGTTGATGACGTCATCAACCCGACCTGTGATCCAGTAGTACCCATCGGCATCCCGGCGACAGCCATCACCCGTGAAGTAATAGCCTTTGTACTGCTGGAAGTATGTCGACACGAAGCGATCATGGTCGCCATAAACCGTGCGCATCTGGCCGGGCCAAGAGTCCTTGATGCACAAAACGCCGGATGCTTCGGTTTCTGAAATCTCTGCACCGCTTTCGGCTTCCAGGAGCACTGGCTGAACGCCAAAGAACGGCACGGTCGCTGAACCTGGCTTCGTCGCAGTCGCGCCCGGCAACGGCGTCAGCATGTGCCCGCCTGTTTCCGTTTGCCAAAACGTATCGACGATCGGCAGCTTCCCTTTGCCCACTACGTCATTGTACCAGTTCCAAGCCTCTGGGTTGATTGGCTCGCCCACGGTGCCGAGCACTTTCAGATCAGACAGGTCTTTGCCCTCAACGAATTCATTGCCCTTACCCATCAAAGCGCGGATCGCGGTTGGTGCGGTGTAGAACTGATTGACCTTATGCTTGGTGCACACATCCCAGAAGCGTCCAGCATCCGGGAAGGTCGGCACACCCTCAAACATCACCGTTGTCGCGCCATTCGCGAGCGGACCATAAACGATATAGCTGTGCCCCGTGACCCAGCCCACATCAGCCGTACACCAGAAGATATCGCCGTCATGATAATCAAACGTGAGCTGCTGCGTCATCGACGCATAAACGAGATAGCCACCCGATGTGTGCAGCACGCCCTTGGGCTTGCCGGTTGAACCTGACGTATAGAGAATGAACAGCGGGTCTTCCGCGCCCATGGCTTCCGGCGGGCAATCGTCGCTCGCACTATCGACAACATCGTGCCACCAGACATCGCGCGCGTCATTCCAAGCCACATCGCCGCCCGTGCGCTTGACGACCAGCAACTTGACGTCATCGCCGCATTTTTCCATCGCAATATCGGCGTTCGATTTCAGCGGCGTGTTCTTGCCACCGCGCGGTGCTTCATCGGCGGTAATCACCAGCTTGGCACCGCAGTCCTTTACGCGATCTGCCAGCGCGTCCGGCGAGAACCCGCCAAACACGACTGAGTGAACCGCCCCAATCCGCGCGCAAGCCAGCATCGCATAGGCGGCTTCCGGGATCATCGGCATGTAAAGAATGACCCGGTCGCCTTTGCCGACGCCCATTCCCTTCAGTGCATTGCCGAGCCGCGAGACGTGCTGCTTCAACTCACCATAAGAAATGTGCTTGTCGAACGTTGGATCGTCACCTTCCCAGATGATCGCGGTCTTGTCTGGGGTCTTCTCGGCGTGGCGGTCCACACAGTTGGCCGCAACGTTCAGCTCGCCATCCTCATACCACTGGATCGAGACGTTCGGATACTCGAACGTCGTGTTCTTGACCTTGGTATAAGGCGTCATCCAATCGAGGCGTTTGCCCTGCTCGCCCCAAAAGGCCTCTGGGTCTTTGACAGACTCGGCATACATCGCATCGTACTTGGCCGCATCGACATGAGCGTTCGCCGCCATTTCAGCACTCGGCGCGTATTTTTCGTCGGACATCCCGTCTCTCCCGGTCTTGATTCTTGTCGTTGCGTCGACATTATGACGCAGTGCAACATGACGCAAGGTTTTGGGAGGCTGCACGCATGATTATTGCGTGTCAGGGCCAATGTATGTCGGCTGACGGAGGATGAAAAAATCATCGGCCATCTCGTAAAAGGCTGATCTGACCTCAAAGCGACCAGGAGACCATTTGAAGGTCGCTCTCGGAGAAATCTCATCCTCTTCATCCGAACCGCACTGCGTCGAATCGATAAGCCACATGACACCCGAAGCCCCAGTCGAGAACTCGATCACCTCAGCCGTTTCGGCAAGAAGTGCCTCTCTCGCGCCAGAGCTGTAGGCTGCCGAAATCGCGACTTCATCATCATTGTTGTCGCCCTCGGTAATCCAATGAATAAAAATGCCGTTTCGGAATTCATTCCCTTCGATCCAGCGTATATCGCCGCCAGCATCACGATCGAGACCCAAAGCCACGCCACCACCGCACTGAATCGGCTCAGTCACCTTTGAAATCCGACAGATACGGGCATAGTCACTTTGATCTTCAGGATCGTCGCCGTTCGCGTTCCAACCCTCAACTCCGCGCCATGCGGCGAGAAATTCCTCCGGGACGAGAAGATAAGGTCCACCCGTTGTCGGAATCCAACCTTCGTTTGGCCAATCACTCATTGTTCGAGTGTACATGCTTCACTCGGACGGGCAATCGCCCATGCCGCCGCATCGCGCACAACATCGCTCTCATCATCCAGCAGCGCTTGTGCCCGCGCAATCAACCGTTCATCCCCGCTATTCCCAATCGCATAGAGAACGTTCCGAACAAATCGGTCCCGCCCGATCCGTTTAATGGGCGAGCCGGAGAACATCGCCCGAAACGCCGCATCATCCAGCGCGACCAACTCCGACAATTTTGGAGCGCGCAGTTCTTCGCGCGCGTGATACGCCGCTTCCGAAGCCTCACGCGCAAACTTGTTCCACGGGCAAACCGCAAGACAATCATCGCAACCATAAATCCGATTGCCGAGCGCTGCCCGAAACTCGACCGGCACCGGTCCTTTGTGTTCGATGGTCAGATACGAAATGCAGCGACGCGCATCGAGTTGATAGGGAGCCGTAAATGCCGCCGTCGGGCACACATCCAAACACGTCCGACAATTCCCACACCGATCATCGTGCGGCGCATCGACCTCGATCTCCAGCGTCGTAAAAATCGCGCCAAGGAACGCCCACGAGCCGACATCGCGCGACACCATGTTCGTGTGTTTGCCTTGCCACCCAAGCCCCGCCGCCGCCGCCAACGGTTTTTCCATGACCGGCGCGGTATCGACGAAGACTTTCACCTCGCAGCCACTTTCAGCGACCATCCAACGCGCAATCTTTTTAAGGCGTTTCTTGATCTTGTCGTGATAATCGCGATTGCGCGCATAGACGCTAACCGTCGCACAATCCTTCTGGTCCAGCGTCGCCATCGGATCAACGTCCGGCCCGTAGTTATCCGCAAGCATGATAACCGACCGAGCCTCCGGCCAAAGCGCCGTCGCATCCGCGCGCCACGCTAAACGGTCCTCAAACCAAGCCATCCCGCCGTGCTTGCCATCCGCAACCCAATGCCGCAAACGATTGCCTGCCTCTCGCATCGCTTCGGGCGCGCAAACACCAAAGCCGTCAAAGCCTTCTTCGCGGCAGCGCGTTTCCAAAATTGCTTTATCCACGCGACCCCTCCGCGCTCAGGCGCACCGGATCAAAAGTCCAGATCAGTGTAATGCTTCGACGGCGGCAATCCCGGCAAGTGATCGGCCAGCAAGCCTCGAAACGCCGGACGAGACTTCAACTTCGCGTACCATGCCTTCGCCGACGGAAACGCATCCCACGGCACGGCATCCAAATAATCGAGGCTGCTGAGATGACCCGCCGCCGCAAAATCTGCAAAGCTGATGTGATCTCCCGCCAGCCATTTGCGCCTGTCCGCCAACCACGACAGGTATTCCAAATGCGTCCGCAAATTTGACGTTCCAGCCCGCACATACGTCGAGTCCGGCTCGCCTTGTTTTCGCAAGCGTTTATAGACCCGCTCGACCAACAGGTTTTCGGTGACTTCATTGCGAAACTTCACATCGAACCACCCTACCAATCGCCGTACCTCGGCACGACCAGCAGAATCCTTCGGCAACAGGTGATGGTCTGGATAAGTCTCTTCCAGATATTCGCAGATCGCATTGGAATCGATAACGCGCCGACCATTCGACTCGACAAGTACCGGCACTTCGCAAGCGGGGTTCAACTTAAGCAACTCGGCGGGGCGGTCCCACGGCGCATGGTCGATCAAATCGGCCTCAAGCCCCTTTTCACCCAGCGTCAACCGGACTTTGCGGCAATAGGGCGACAGCAGAAACGAATGCAGCTCACGCATCGTTGGCTTCATCCTCTTCCTCATTGAACAGGATCTCGCGAATGCGCTCCGCTCCTTCGCGCAGCTTCGGCACAAACGCTCGTGCCTCTTCAAAGCTGATCCGCTGAGTGGGCGCATGAAACGCAAGTGCAAATGCAAAGCGTCCTTGCAGGTCGTTGATCGGTACAGAAAACGCGACCATCCCCGCCATGAACTCTTCGTTGTCCCACGAATACCCAGCCGAGCGAATAGCCTTGAGTTCGTCGGTGAGCGCATCCTTGTCGGTGATGCAGTGCGGACCTTCTGGGGTCAGGTCCATCGTCGCGAGCACAGACGTCAGCTCTGACGGATGGAACGAAGACAAAAAGAGCTTCCCGCTGGCGGTGCAGTGGAAAGGAACCTCGGTGCCAACAGGAAGTTGGAACCGCAACGGCCAAGGCGTATCGACACGATCCAGATAGGTCATGCCCGCAATCGTGGGAGCCGCAATATTGCAGGTCTCCTCGATATCCGCCGCGATAGATTTCAGGACCATCCGCCGCGCAATGTGCAGGCGCGACACCTTTTGCAGCCCCATCGCCATCACGCGTGTGCGTCGGGCTGGCCGCAGACGTCCGTTCCGCTGATCGCGCAGAAGAAAGCCTTCAGCCTCTAATGTTGTACACAGGCGATGCAGCGTCGGCTTTGGCAAATCAATCTCTTCGCCAAGCTCGGACGGCGTCATGCCACGGCCACTCGTCGCCAGCGCTTCAAAAATCAGAAGCATACGGAGGTTCGTTGGGATTCGGTTCGCGTCTTCCATCATGTCCTCTCTTTATCTCAGCTCACCGGAAAAAGAGCTTTCATTTTTTTGAGACTCATGGTCTTATTTTTTAAATACGGAGTTGCAGTGATATGATGGCGAGTTGCAACCATCTATTCGCGGGTTCGCAACGGCCTGAACGGGGAAGTCATTGGAATACGATTACGTCGTCGTTGGCGCCGGGTCTACCGGTTGTGCACTTGCTGCTCGGCTTTCAGAAAGCGGAAGTGCGACGGTCGCCTTGATCGAGGCTGGAGGCCGCGACTGGAATCCGTGGATTCATGTCCCGGTCGGATACTTTCAGACGATGGGCAACAAGTCGGTCGATTGGTGCTACAAAACCGAACCAGACCCGGGTCTGAACGGACGCACGATCAATTGGCCGCGCGGCAAAGTGTGGGGTGGGTCCAGCTCGATAAACGGCCTCCTCTATGTTCGCGGTCAAGCGGAAGATTACGATCAATGGCGTCAGCTTGGAAACGTTGGTTGGGCGTGGGATGATGTCCTTCCCTACTTCAAACGGTCCGAGAGCAACGAGCGTGGTGCTGACGCTTTGCATGGCGGTGACGGTCCGCTCGCCGTCGCGGACACACGGCTTCGCCGCGAAATCTGCGACGAATGGGTCGAGGCGGCGCAAGCTGCCGGGTACAAATTCAATCCTGATTATAATGGCGAAGACCAAGAGGGCGTCGGGTATTTCCAATTCACCGCCCGCAAAGGCCGCCGTTGCAGTGCAGCCAGTGCCTATCTAACCCCAAATCTCAAACGCAAAAACCTCAACGTCATCAGCAAGGCACTAACCCGTCGTGTCCTTTTCAAAGACCGGGCCGCCACCGGCGTCGAGATCGAGCGCGCGGGCAAAGTCGAAACGGTTACGGCGCGCAGCGAAGTTATCCTCTGTGCCGGGGCAATCGGCTCACCGCAAATTTTGATGCTCTCTGGCATTGGGAATGGTGACGATCTCAAATCCCACGGGATCGATGTCCTCAAAGACGCGCCAGACATGGGACGCAACCTTCAAGATCACCTACAGGCCCGGCTTGTCCATAAATGCGCCAAACCGACAATGAATAACGAAGTCAATTCGTTGATCGGTAAAGCGAAGATTGCAGTTGAATATGCGATCAAGCGCACCGGTCCAATGACGATGGCGGCAAGCCTCGCCTGCGGCTTCCTCAAAACTCGCGAAGATTTGGCCACCCCCGATATTCAATTTCACATCCAACCGTGGAGCGCCGACAGCCCCGCCGAAGGCCCGCACAAGTTCTCTGCCTTTACGTCATCTGTCTGCCAACTGAGACCCGAAAGCCGGGGCCATCTGGAACTCAAAAGCGCTGACCCTGCCGACTATCCGCAGATCCATCCAAATTACCTTGCGACGCCGCTCGACCAACAAACGATGGTGGAAGGCGTGAAAATCGCCCGTAAAATCGCTGATGCGGCGCCTTTGAAGAGTTCCATAAGCTCTGAACATGCGCCGGGTGCAGACATTCAAAGTGATGAAGAGTTGCTTGAGTGGATCCGAAATACATCAACCACGATCTACCACCCGACCGGAACCTGCCGGATGGGACAGGACGATCTGGCCATCGTCGACGAAAGATTGCGAGTCAAAGGCGTTTCTAACTTGCGCGTCGCCGATTGTTCGATCATGCCCACGCTAGTTTCTGGAAACACGAATGCACCTGCGATTATGGTGGGCGAGAAATTGTCCGACATGATCCGCGAGGACGCACAGCAATTGGCCGGGGCCGTCTGACGATGTGGGATACAATCCAAGATTACAGCTTTATCATTATCGCTGACCTTATCCTTTCAGGCGACAACGCACTGATTATCGGCATGGCGGCTGCCGGCCTTTCACCAGAACTACGCAAGAAAGCCATCCTATTCGGCATGGTCATCGCGGCCGTTCTCCGCATCGTTTTTGCAATTGTTGCAACGAAGTTGTTGGGCGTGCCGGGACTGCTTTTTGTCGGTGGTTTGTTGCTTCTTTGGGTTTGTTGGAGCCTTTACAAAGAAATCCGTGCCCATACCGACGAGGCTGCCGAGCATGCGCTGGAGGAAGCCGAAGATGGCGGCTATCAGGGCAAACCAAAGCGAACCCTAAAACAAGCACTTATCGCGATTACGATTGCTGACGTCTCAATGTCGCTCGATAACGTGCTTGCGGTTGCTGCGATTGCGGACGGTGATGAGACGAAGCTGATTGTTGGCCTCGGACTGGCGATTGTTCTGATGGCCTTCGCGGCAACACTGATCATGAAGATTTTGGCGCGCTATCCTTGGATTTCTTGGGTCGGCCTCGCCGTACTGCTCTACGTTGCGATAGAAATGCTCTATCGAGGAACGATGGGCTGTGAAACGGGCGTTGGCCAGATGATCGGCCTCGTTTCCGATACCCAATGCATTTCCTCGGCGAAAGCAGGAGGGCACTGACAAAGGATACCACCAATCAAGTCATATACCAGCAGTCTTGTATAAGAGTAACCGACTGTGGTACCGACGAAGGTGTTCCGAAGAAACGACGGTGAAGCGCAGGCCATAACGCGCTCGCCGAACGAGACGACGATACGTTCAACCCCAGGGAGGATACTATGGGAATTCTTAAGACCGCTGTACTGGGCATCAGCCTCGCAGCAATAACGGCAACCAGCGCAATGGCCGAAAAGGTTCTGCGCATTCAATCAGTGCTATCGAACTCGGCTGACGAAGTGTTCATGCTGAAAGAGTTCGGCAAAGATGTAGCCGCTCTTACCGGTGGTTCGCTGACCGTCGAAGTGCTGCCTGCGGGCGCTGTCGTTGGCCCTCGCGACATCATGGACGCGGTTGACGCGGGCCTTGTCGAAGGTGGCTTCGCTTGGACCCACTACTGGGGTGGTAAGCACGTTGCTGCAAACCTCTTCGGCGCTCCCGTTGCTGGTGCCGGTGTTGGCATGGACAACATCGCGTTCCTCAGCTGGTTCCAATACGGTGGCGGCAAAGAACTCTACGATCGTCTCTGGGGCGAGATGGGCGTAAACGTCAAAGGCTTCATGCTGCAGCCAGTGGGTCCTGAGGCTCTCGGTTGGTTCCCAAAGCCTATCGAGTCCATGGATGACTTCCGTCAAATGCGTTTCCGCGCGCCTCCGGGCATGGTTGGCGCAGCCTATGCTGACATCGGCGTTCCAGCCGTTGCAATGGGCGGTGGTGACATCCTCCCTGCTCTGGAAAAAGGCACCATCGATGCAGCCGAGTGGTGCTGCCCGAAGCCTGACTCCGTCTTCGGCTTCCAGAAAGTTCTGAAGCACTACTACCTGCAGGGCCTGCACCAGGTCGTCGTGAACGCCGACATGTATGTAAACCTCGACTTCTACAATGATCTCACCGATCAAGAGAAGAAAGCCTTGGAAGTCGCAGCGAACGCATCCCTGTCCAAGTCCATGTCCTACCGGATTTACGAAAACGGCAAGGCGCTGAAGGACCTGACGGACAACCACGGCGTTATCTTGGAAGACACGCCTGCCGAGTACTTCACCGAGTACATGGCCGCTGCGCAGAAAGCTCTGCAAACCGCTGCTGACGAGAACGAGTTTTTCGCAGAAGTATGGCAGTCTCAGAAAGACTTCGCAGACATCGCAGTCCCATTCTGGGCAGGCGCACAAGCCTCGAACGCAAGCTTGGGCAAAGCCCATGCTGACACACTGAAGTAATTCAGTTTCGAACGGGCCTCGATCCGAGGCCCGTTCGTTCTTGTTTTCCAAGAGCCACTCGCTGGCGCTTCGAAAACAAGAACGCAGATACTCAATCTGCGTCGACGGGGAATAAACCACATGGCAGATGAACCGAATCCAGCAGATCTGGAGATCGCGGACGAACTGATTGCCGAGCGTCGCGCCGAAGCCCCCGGTCAAACGCCGGAGGATATGACTCCTTGGCAACGCCCGATTACGGCGTTCATCGATGTCTTAAACCATCGCGTCGGGCAGTTGATCGCTCTGATGTTGGTCCCGCTCATCGCGGTGGTGGTGTTCGAAGTTATTTCTCGAAACTCTTTCTCGATCCTGCAGAACGCGGGTTACGCGGACCTCGCGCGGTCTCTTGGCCTGGGTCCTACTCTCTGGGTCTATGATACCAGCCGAATGATTGCCGGCGTGCTCTTTATGGCTGCCGCGGGTTACGGCCTGATGCGCGGTGTCCACATCCGCGCAGATTTTCTTTACCGGAACTGGTCGGACAAGACGCAGGCGACCGTCGATGCCACGCTGTATCTGCTGTTTTTCATCCCCTCGATGCTTTTCTTTACGATCGTTGCTGCCAAGTTTTGGTGGCTCGCCTATTCGACCGGCGAAACGATGCAAGTTGACAGCGCGTGGGGGCCTCGGTTGTGGCCTGCGCGCTTGGCGATGCCAGTCGGCGGCTTTTTGTTGATGCTTCAAGGCATCCCGGAGATTTTCCGAGCCTTCCACAAGATGGGCAAAGATCGCGAACAGTTATTCGTTCGGGCCTTACCAATCTATCTGATCGTGCTGACGTGGCTCATTCTCGCAATCTTTACGCCTGACTACGTGCCCGGCGGCGAGTGGTTTACTGAAATCATGAAGGCCCGGCCCGGTCTTGATAAACCGACCATCGGATTGATCATGCTCGGCGCCATGCTGTTTGTGATCTTTATCGGGTTTCCGATCTCTTTCACACTCATCTTCCTCGCCTTTGTCTTCGGCATCTGGGGCTCGAACTTCAAACTCACGACGCTGTTGATGACGCTCAACACCAACTCCACGATGCTGAACGATCAGCTCATGGCAGTGCCACTCTTCGTTTTGATGGGCATTGTGATGGAGGCGGCGGGCTTGATGGAACGCCTCTTTGCCTCGATCCAGATGATTATGGCCCGTGTCCGCGGATCACTGTTCATCGCCGTGCTAATCGTGTCGACGATCTTTGCAGCGGCAACTGGCATCGTCGGCGCTTCGGTAACGCTGTTGGGCATTATGGCGGGCGCAACGATGAGCCGCTCGGGCTATAATGTGCAACTGGCCGCAGGCACGATTACCGCAGGTGGCACGCTCGGTATCCTGATCCCACCATCGATTATGTTGATCGTGATGGGGCCGGTGCTGGAAGTATCGACGCTGGATCTCTTTCGCGGTGCCTTTATCCCGGGCGCGATGCTGGCGTCGCTCTATCTGATTTACACGCTCGGTCGCTGTTGGATAAATCCGAGCCTCGGGCCAATTCTATCGGATGAAGACCAACCAGAAACGTCTAAGTTCTACGGTGCCGAGGTCGCGCTGATCTGCCTTGGAGTATTGACGCTTTGCCGTGTCTTCGGCCTCGGTCTAGGCGGCGCTTTTGGTGGGCTGATGCCCTTTGGGGGACTGGTCGTACTAGCGATTACGTTGGCAGTGGCCTATGCGGCCTATCGAAATCCGGGCATTCTGCGCATCGTTCTGCCGATCGCTGTGCTCTTCCACATTTACATGATCTTCGCAAACGTCGGCGGAGATGGCGGATTGCCAGTCGGTTCGATCGTATTTACGGCGCTCATCCTCCTCTTGGCCTATTTGGCAAGACCAATCTACAGCAAGGAAGCCGACGGAGCCTTCTACTTCTCGGACCTCTGGGATGAGTTCTTTGCCGGGCTGATGCCGCCGACAATCCTCATTTCGTTTGCGCTTGGCTCAATCCTTCTTGGTTTTGCAACCCCCGCCGAAGCGGCTGCGATGGGCGCGTTTGGTTCGATCCTGTTGTCGATTGGGTATCGTAAGTTCACAATTCTCGGCTTCTTCGACAGTCTCGTCAAAGCGCTCGAGATCACCGTCTTGATCATGTTCTTGGTTGCCGCATCAAACTTCTTCGGTGCGGAATTTAGTGCTCTTGGCACGCCGAAGATGATGACCGAGCTGCTCTTGGGTCTCGATCTGTCGCCTTATCTGATCTTGCTCTTAGTAATGGCGCTGATCTTCCTGCTTGGCTGGCCGCTCGAATGGGTACCGATCGTTCTGATCGTGGTGCCGATCCTTCTACCGACGATCGAGGCACTCTCGCTACACGGTCTCAGCCGGTATGACATGATGGTCTGGTTTGGGATCCTTGTCGCAGTGAACTTGCAAACGGCGTGGCTCAGTCCACCGGTGGCGCTTTCTGCCTATTTCTTGAAGGGCGTCGTGCCGAACTGGGATTTGAAAGACATCTACCTCGGTATGATGCAGTTTATGTTGGTTCAGCTTTTCGGCCTGATCCTGCTCTTGGTTTTCCCGGAACTCGTTCTCTGGCTGCCGCGCTATATGGACGGCGGCTAACATTCCGATGGGAGCCCGAATAGTCGGGCTTCCGTTGTTATATTCTTCTCTATCCGAGAGTGCATAGCTGTGACACCCTGCGCAGCTGATGACTGAGAAAACCACACCAAACGGCCTATCTGCCAACGCCCTACCCTTCGTCGTTCTCGCGTTTTGCGGAGTGATCTGGGGGGCGACGATTCCGATGTCGAAAGTCGCGGTCTCGACCGGGCACTCGCCGATGGGCTTGATCTTCTGGCAAGTGTGTATTCTCAGTCTCGCCCTCGGTTTCGTCGCCCTTTTTCGCCGAGAGCGTGTCGCGATGGAACCTCGGCATTTGGCGTATTACGCACTGATCGCCGCAATCGGAACCCTGATACCGGGCAGCGTTTCGTTTTACGTGGCGGCAAAGCTGCCTGCCGGAATACTCGGGCTGTTGCTGGCAACCGTCCCGATGTTTTCGCTATTGATCGCTCTGACCATCCGATCAGAGACGTTTGAAGCCAAACGCATGGCCGGAATAGCCCTCGGCGTCTCGGCGATGATGCTTCTTGCCGCACCCGAGTTAAGCCTTCCCGGTGCCGGTTTGGCGTGGCTGTTGCTGCTCGGCCTGTTCGCGCCGTTTTGCTATGGCATGGAGGGCAACATCGTTGAGCGGATCGCACCGGCTGAGGTGACGCCGATTGCCGCCATCTTCGTGTCGTCGATCATCGCGATCCCCATTTCGGGAAGCATTGCATGGTTCGGGGGCCTCTGGGTCGATCTCAGCCAACCATGGGGTAAGGCAGAATGGGCACTGCTCGGCAGCTCCCTTGGCCACGCCGCCGCCTACACGGGCTATGTTGCATTGGTGGGTATCGCAGGCGCCGTTTTTAGCAGCCAGATTGCTTATGTCACAACGCTTTCAGCGATTTTGGCGAGCCTGATCTTTCTGGACGAGAGCTATCCCGCCACAACATGGATCGCGATTGCCATGATGATGAGCGGGTTGCTACTCGTGCAACCCGCTGGAAAAATGCCAGAAAGCTAAGTTCTTCCCGTTAGCCTTTTCCGTTCAGCCGCATCACGAGGCTCGACGTATCCCAGCGTCCGCCGCCCATCTTCTGAACATCCTCATAAAATCCATCGACGGTTTTTGCGACAGGCAAATCCGCTCCGATGGTTTCAGCATGAGCAAAGCAAATTCCAAGGTCTTTACGCATCCAATCGACGGCAAATCCCTGATTGTCTTGATACGCGCCATCGAGGACCCATTCAAAACGGTTCGCCATCTGCCAACTACCGGCTGCACCGCCGGAGATCGCATCGACAACTTTCTTGCCGTCCAACCCAGCTTTATTGGCAAACTCTAGGCCTTCAGCCAATCCTTGCACCAATCCAGCGATACAAATCTGATTGACCATCTTACAGATTTGCCCGGCGCCAACGTCGCCAATCCGAACAATCGCCTTGGCGTAACAATCCATGATCGCCTCGGCCTTGGAGAACGTCGCCTCGTCGCCGCCACACATGATCGCAAGCTGACCATTCTCAGCCCCGGCCTGCCCTCCAGAAACAGGCGCATCAATGAAACCACAGCCCTTCGCGGCAGCCGCTGTGGCCAACTCCTGAGCGACTTTGGCAGATGCAGTCGTATGATCGACAAAGATTGCCCCGTCTTTTAGTCCCGCGAAAGCACCGCCTTCGCCGATCGTCACGCTGCGCAGATCGTCATCGTTTCCGACGCAAGTCATGACGAAATCACAACCTTCTGCGGCGGCTTGTGGCGTTTCCGCCATGGCTCCACCGTACTCAGCGACCCACTTTTCAGCTTTTGCCGTGGTCCGATTGTAGACGGTTGTCTCGTGCCCAGCCTTTTGCAGATACCCTGCCATGGGATATCCCATCACACCCAAACCAATAAATCCGACCTTCGCCATTATTCTCTCCCATTAGACCGTGAGGTCGTGACAGGCTTGACCTGCACGCGCAACGCGGCGACACAACTGTTACGCCGCACACGATGGCATTGGTCCCTATCGCGTCAAGAGGAACCAGTGTTCAGGAGAAGAGAATTTCATGTCTGCGCTTTGGCGATGGTTTGTACGCTTGTTGCTCGTTCTGGTGCTGGTCGGCTTGATCGCGGCAGGCGGCGTGTACTGGTATGCAACCCGTTCTCTCCCGAACGTCGATGGCGAAATCCAACTCGCAGGTCTCGATTCTGAAGTCGAAGTCATCAGAGATTCCTTTGGAGTCCCGCGCATCCTTGCCAACTCAGAAGAAGACGCGCTGTTCGCCCTTGGCTATGTTCACGCCAGCGACCGGCTGTGGCAGATGGATTTGTCACGGCGTCTCGCACAAGGTCGGTTGTCCGAACGCTTCGGCGAGCGCGGTTTGGCAACAGACCGCTTAATGCGGGCGCTCGATCTCGATGGCTATGCAGAGCGCAGCCTGACGGCGCTGCAACCCGATACAATTTCGCTCCTCGAATCGTACTCGAACGGCGTGAATGCCCGGCTGGAAGAAATCGGCGACGGCAAAAACGGCGCCCCTGAATTTTCAATCTTCGGAGGCGATATCGACCCATGGCAGCCAGCCGACTCCTTGTCGGTGGTCAAGAGCATGGCGTTTCAGATATCTCTCGCCTCTCTGCACAAAGAAAGCGCCCGTGGCCGAATGAGTCTTGCGCTAGAGCCGCTTCAAGTGCGCGACCTCTACCCAGAATACCCCGGCGAAGGGATCGACGCCTTTCCAGCCGAAAAAACGGAAGAATCGCATCACCGTCTGCCAAGTTCTGCGCCTGCACATCCCGATATCAGGAATGCCGACGCGAAAACGGCGCGCCCCGGCCCTTGGAGCGCACCTCTTCCCTACGACCAAGCCCTCGGCTTTATTGGACTCGACACGGCAGAGATGGCCGGAGCGTCCAGTGCATGGGCCGTTGAAGGCTCGCGCACCGCAGGGCGCGCACCGCTTTTGGCGTCTGATCCACACCTACCGCTGACAGCGCCGTCAATCTGGCATCCCGCGCAAATTACCGCGCCGGGAATATCCGTTATCGGAGCCACGCTTCCGGGGGTCCCCGCGATTGCCTATGGCCGCACGGAAGATATCGCGTGGGGCCTCACGGCCACCCAACTCGACGACATCGACATCTTCATCGAGAAACTCTTTCCGAACGACGACGGAAAGTACGTCGGTCCAAAGGGACCCTTGGAGTTCGAAACGCGGACCGAAATCATCACCGTCAAAGGCAGCGCGCCGGTCGAATTGACGCTTCGAAGCAGTCGTCATGGCCCCGTGATGCCGCTAGATACAGCAGGGCTGGCAGCGGTCACCCCTGACGATCATGTTGCGACAATCTCTTGGACCGCCCTTTCCGACGACGATACAACCATCGAAGCCTTGATGGCCCTCAACCGCGCAACTTCCGCCGAAGATGCGATTAAGATCGCGTCTCAGGTTGTCGCCCCTGCGCTCAATCTCGTTGTGGCCGACAAAGAAACGGTCGGAATTGCGGTCGCAGGACGTGTCCCTCTCAGGCGATTTACAGCCCCCTTTCAAGGAAGAATACCTTCTCCCGGATGGACAGACCGCAATGACTGGACCGGCTGGTTACGCGACGCCGCCCTTCCCCGCCTGATCGAACCTGAAAGCGGCGCGGTGGCGAACGCGAACAATCGAATCGGCAACGCCCCGTTCCCGCGCCACTTATCATTCGATTGGGACGCTCCCTATCGGATCAACCGGATTGAACGATTACTGAATGCGCGCGAAGCCCACTCAATCGAGAGCTTCAAGGCTATGCAGTCGGATACGCTGTCCGGCACGGCGCGTGCACTTCTGCCCCTCATCGGCGCGCCTTTGTGGGACCAGAATCAACCCAGCGACGCGCATCCGTTGCGCCAAAGTGTCCTCCTTCGCCTTCGTCTTTGGAACGGCGAAATGAGTGAGCATGAAGCCGAACCTCTGGTCTTCTCAGCATGGCTCGATGCGTTGGTTCCGCGCATTGTTTCCGACGAGTTAGGCGAACTCGCCAACAGCTATCGCGGTCCTCGTCCCCTCTTTCTTGAAAGGGTCTTCAAAAATATCGAAGGAGCGTCTCGTTGGTGCGACGACGTGACGACCGATGAGGAAGAAACCTGTAAAGAGGTTTCAGCATCCGCGCTTGACGAAGCCCTCGAAAATCTCACGAAAGCCTATGGAGAGGACGAGCGCGCATGGCGCTGGGGTCTGGCCCATGCCGCCGTCCATCGCCACGCCACCCTTGGGAGCATTTCGACCGATATTCTGGGCGTGCGCGTGGGGTTGGATCGGTTTGTAAATATCAGTCAGGAAACCAGCGGTGGTGACGATACGCTCAATCGCGGATCGCTTGCGCACCGAGGGAGAAACCCGTTCCAAAATGTTCATGGTGCCGGGTATCGCGGCGTCTATGACTTCTCTGATCTCAACCGTTCAGAGTTTATCATCTCAACCGGCGCATCCGGTCACCCGCTATCCGAGCACTACGCGAATTTAGCGCCTTTGTGGCGCATTGGCGAATACATGCCCATGTCCTTAGACCGCTCAGATTTCGAACCAAGTGCAGTTGGAACCTTAAGGTTACAGCCAAAAAACTCGGCTTCGACAAAATAGACACTGAACTTGCATCCAAACCTCTTGATTGAACTGCATCCGCGGTTACGGTCACGTAGTTCAGTTCGAACTTTGGGGAAGAATTTAATGGAACCGAAAATCTGGGTCTTCTTTTTTGGGGCCTACATCAACTTCTCCGTCCTGCGTGAGATTGACCTGATCCCAGAAGAGTATCGTGTCGCAACTTTGAGTGGGTATCGACTCAACATCGCACCTACGGCTACGTTGCATCGCGAGCCCGGTTCAACGGTATGGGGCATTATCGCCACCGCTACCCATGAAGAGCTTCGTCGCCTCTACGTCGATCACGCGAAGATCTTCTTAGGCGGTGACTACTTCCCACGCGCCGTCACAGTGACAGATACCAACGACAATATCATCCCTGCCCTTTGCTACATTTGTGCAGACATGAAACCCGTTCCAGCGAAAGCTGAGTACATCGAGCAAATCGCCCGCCCAGCCGAAGAATACGGCTTCCCCAAAGAATACGTGAAAATGATCCGTAGCTTTGGTCCGTCAGCTTAACGGTTACCGCCTAGCTCGCTGCAGCACGGATCGCGGCGATGTTGCTTCCATAGACTTTGGGGTTTGAAACGGATCCGCCTTTGAACACGGCTGATCCAGCCACCAGCACATCCGCGCCAGCTTGAACCATCAAGGGCGCGGTCTCTGGCGTGATCCCTCCGTCGATTTCGATGTGGATTGGGCGATCACCAATCATCGCACGAAGTCGACGCACTTTTTCGATTTGCGAATGAAGAAAGCTCTGACCGCCAAAGCCCGGATTCACTGTCATTACGCACACCAGATCGACCTTATCAAGAACGTGCTCAATGGTACTTTCATGCGTGGCCGGGTTCAACGCGACACCGGCCTTACAC
>CAZXMX010000002.1:0-54358 GCA_964641645.1 uncultured Neomegalonema sp. | reverse complement strand
CGTCCAGCGTGTAGCCAATCGCCAGCTTCGCCGCGATTTTCGCAATCGGGAACCCAGTGGCTTTCGAGGCCAAAGCCGAGGACCGCGATACGCGCGGGTTCATCTCGATCACGACCATCCGACCATCCGCCGGATTGATCGCCCATTGTACGTTTGAGCCGCCCGTCTCGACGCCGATCTCGCGCAGCACCGCAATCGAGGCATCGCGCATCCGCTGATACTCTTTATCGGTCAGCGTCAGTGCGGGGGCGACCGTGATCGAGTCGCCGGTATGCACGCCCATCGGATCGACATTCTCAATCGCGCAGACGATGATCGCGTTATCCGCCTTGTCGCGGACAACCTCCATCTCAAACTCTTTCCAACCGAGCAGGCTTTCATCGATCAGAATTTGGCTCATCGGCGAGGCATCGAGACCCGACAGGCAAATGCGTTCGTAGTCTTCTTTATTATACGCAACACCGCCGCCGGTACCGCCGAGCGTAAAGGCAGGTCGAATGATCGCTGGCAGACCCAAGGTTTCAAACGCCGCCCAAGCCTCGTCCAGCGTCGTCGCAATCGCGGATTTGGGGTTCTCAAGGCCGATTTTCTCCATCGCCTCTGCGAAGAGTTTCCGGTCTTCCGCTTTAGCAATCGACGCTCCGTTCGCGCCAATCAACTCGACACCGAGCCGTTCCAGCGAGCCATCTTCGTCCAGCGCCAGCGCCGTATTAAGGGCCGTTTGCCCGCCCATCGTCGGGAGCAGCGCGTCGGGCTTTTCCTTTTCGATGATCTTACGCACGAAATCAGGGGTGATCGGTTCGATATACGTGGCGTCCGCCAGATCAGGGTCCGTCATGATCGTGGCAGGGTTCGAATTCACCAGAATGACGCGATAGCCCTCTTCTCTCAGGGCTTTGACGGCCTGCGCACCGGAGTAATCGAACTCACATGCTTGACCGATGACGATAGGCCCCGCCCCGATGATGAGGATGGAGGCAATATCTTCGCGTTTCGGCATTTTGAGGCGTCCCGACTCGGCATTTGGGTAAACGTGCGTTGTCTATGCCATGGGACGCGTCTGGGGAACCGCTTTGTTACAGTTTTTGGACTGATATCGACTTAGATGCTTTGTTTCAGGGCCAATGAAGCCATCCGCGACTGCTGATCCGGCGAAAAACGGTAGGCGCCATGGGGCGGCGCGTAGTCGAGCAAGTCCTCAGCGCGGACCCCTGCCCCAAGGTTATGCACGATGAGTGGATTACCGGTTTTTGGATCAAGGCGATTTACCACCACGCCGATATGCGGCTCGCCGCCGCTCAGACGCCACGTTATGACATCGCCGGGTTGATAATCAGAGCCAACGGGGATCGCCGCACCCACACGCTCGAAGAAGGCTTCGAGATTGACGACCCGGCGGTGGTCGATGTTCGGGTCGGCTTTGCTGAGGCCGTAAATCTTCTTGCTGGGATACGCGGAGAACGCTCGGCGCATGTCTTCATGCACCATGCTCTGCAAATCAATGCCGAGGCTGCGATAGCTGCGGATCACAACATCCGTACAAACACCGGTGGCTTCGGAAACATCGCCCCAAGGATAGCCAATCTTTTTGTAGTCAGCGACATACGCCACATTCGGGTTCAGTCGTGCCAAGGCCGACGACGACAATTCTTGGCCAAATGCTGAAGACGGGGTGTTGCGGATACGGGCGGCTGGTGCCGAAACGCTCAACGCCTCGGACGGCTGATAGCTCGCCTTCAGGGCCGCGATATTATAGGTGCTGGCGCGGGTCGCAACGATCGGGCCGTTGTCAATCGGGTCATCTCTGATCGGCGCCATTTGCCCGCGCGCCAAGGGCTGGCCCGCGTTCGGGATATCGCGAACCTGCGAGACGTCCACGTATTGCGGATTATAGAACGCATCGACCGGCGCGGCTTCGATGGCAACCGGGTCGAGCGAAACAGTTTCATAGGGCTGGACCGCAACGGTTTCGACTGTCTCCTTGATCGGCTCTGGGTCATAGGAACCCAGATCAATCGTATCCGGCTGCGGTGCGGGAACGGGCGCAACCTCTTCGGGAACCGCAGCAACGCGTTCCGGCAAGCCGCTGACATCCGTTTCCGGTGTTTTATCGGACGGCGCCTTCGCAACAGGGGGCGGAAGCTTCGAACTTGGGGTGCTCGCCGGGTTGACTGCACAGCCTGCAACCACAAAGCCCAGCGCCAAATAAGTGACGAAACGAAGCGTTTTCATGGGGTTCACCCTTTTCCTGCCCGCCCTTTTTGGGCTTATCTCACGCTCATACACTCATTTTCGTTACATTTCACCTGCACACATTCATACAAAACAAGAACAAACTCACAGCGCCGTCACGTTTTCGGGGGAAGCCCGGCTATTCCTTGGAAGTGGTGAAGAGCAACGCCATACCTGAACCTATCATTTCTGGAGGTTCTTCATGCGCCGCATCGCGTTTCTCGCACTATGGGTTACCGCTCTCGCCCCTGCCGCTCAAGCCGATCCCCTTCCGGGCGCATCGCTTGACGCTGGCGCTCTCTCGCAAATCGCGACGGCGGCGCCGGTCTCGCCTCCTCGAACCAAATATAAGGATGCTTCCGGCGCGCCGATTTACACGAACCGGTTGGTTTTCGAGCGCTCGCCCTATCTGCGCCAACACGCACACAACCCCGTCAACTGGCGACCATGGGGGCCAGCGGCCCTTGCCGAAGCGAAGGCACGCGACGTGCCGGTGTTCCTCTCAGTTGGGTATGCGACGTGTCACTGGTGTCACGTCATGGAAGAAGAGAGCTTCGATAACGCCGAGATCGCGGCAATCATGAACGCGAACTTTGTACCGGTGAAAGTCGACCGCGAGACGCTGCCCGATATCGATGCGCAATACATGATCGCAACGCAAATCCTGACGGGTCGGGGTGGCTGGCCGAATAACTTGTTTCTGCTGCCGGACGGTCAACCGATTGTTTCAACCAGCTATCAACCGCCGAGCATTTTCACCGATGCGCTCACTGGTCTCGCGACAGACTGGAAAAGCGGCGAAGGACGCGGCGCGATGCGCGAACAGGCGGCCTCCGTCGCTGAGTTCGTTCGCCTGATTACCGGATCGCGCACAGCGGCTCAGGATATTACTGCTGCGACATTCGAACAGACGGTCTCAGGTTTGCTCGCAGACCATGACAACTTTCAGGGAGGCTTCGGCAAGGGACCAAAGTTTCCGAATGAAGGCATGATCCGATTCTTGCTCGATAACTATGAACGCACGGGCGATCAATCGGGCGCGCAGGCGGCGCTTCTAACCCTCCGGCACATCGCCGCAGGTGGTATCCACGATCATGTCGGTGGCGGCTTTCACCGGTATGCAGTCGATCAAAACTGGCGCACGCCACACTTCGAGAAGATGCTCTACAATCAGGCTTTGCTGACCCGCAATTTCCTGCAAGCCTATCGTCTGACAGAAGACCCAGTCTTCGCGCGCGCTGCACGGCGGGCAATGGATTACGTCATCCGCGACATGACGGCACCCGAAGGCGCGTTCTTCGCCGCGCAAGATGCTGACAGCGCGGTCACGCAAGGCGGCGAAGTCGAAGAAGGTGCATTCTATACGTGGAATTACGACCAACTTGATGCGGCACTGGGCGGAAGCGCCAATTCTGTGCGCTCGACGCTTGGGCTTGACCAGCCGCCCACGGTACCGACTGGATCGGTCGCGCACGTTTCGCCTGACCGCCCCACCGACTTTGCAAGCATTGACTCCTTACTGGAGCAAATGCGGGTTGCCCGTGCGAACCGCCCTGCCCCGATCACCGATACCAAGCTGATCGCAGGTTGGAATGGCTTGATGATCCGCGCATTGGTCGATGGTGCAGAAACACTGAAAGACCCACGCTATCTGCAAGCCGCCTCACGCGCCGCTGATTTTGTGACCGGCCAGATGCTCTCGGCGAATGGCGACCTCGCCCGCGCTTGGGCTGGCGGACCGTTGGAACAGGCTGGTCTGCGTGACTACGTTTGGATGGGCCTCGCGCTGGTTGCCCTGTCTGATGCGACGGACGACAAACGTTATCTGGCTTTGGCTCAGCGGATGAGCGATGAGACCGTCAAACGCTTCTTTGAAGCCCCCGCCGCACCGCTGCGGATGGCTCAGACTGCTGGGCCACTTGGCCACAGCTACGACGTGATCGAAGGTTCGACCCCAACGGGCAATGCTGCAGCGCTAGAGCTGTTTGCGTTGCTGTCCCGACGGGGCGAGGACAACAAAGCCGTTGATAACATCCAACGCGCAGACAACTTGCTCGGCGCGCTCTCCGGGTCGATTGTGCAAGCGCCGGATGCGAACATCTCATCGGTGATCGCAGCCGCCGTTTATCGGGATGGCGAAACCGGCACGACCCGGCGTTTGGGCGGGGGAACGGCGACGGCTCGTATCGCGGTTGCCGGAGATCGCTTGACGCTCGATCTGGACTTTGCACCCGGCTGGCATGCGAACTCACACCAGCCTCTTAATCCTGACCTCATCGCCACAGCGCTGGGCGGTTCAGGGCTGGGCGCGATTTCGTATCCCAATCCGACGATGGTCAATCTCGGCTTTCAAGATGAGCCGCTGGCCGTGTTGGAAAATCAAGCCAGCATCGAAGCGGTGGTCGGACCGGGCACCGAAGCCGCTGAGCTGACCATTCAAATCTGTGGTTCAGATCGATGCCTGCCGCCAGAACAGCATGTGTTCCGGTTGCCAAAAAGCCTCTGACAGATCGGGGCATCGCCGAAGGCCGAATGCTGGGCCTTCGGTCCTCTCTTCAACCCACGACAATGTCGCCCTCTTCGGGGGCGACAGATTTTCGGCGAGGGAAAAGGCGCGGCATCGGAAGCCTTGCCCAGCGTTGTTCCTGTTCCGTGGGAACCCCCGCTGCGCGCATCGTCTCAATCGACCACTGCGCGCGGTTGCGCAGAATATCCGAATAAAAGTCGAGCGCGCCGGGACGGTTATAGACGCCCCAGTGACAAACGCGGCGCGGTGGACCGCCGCCGATCTCTACGCCGCGTGCCGAGAGCCATTCTATCAGCGCGGGGCTGTCGAGTTGGAGATCGAGCCAGCCGTCGAAATCGTCGCTCATCCCGTGCGAGCCAACACAGATCGGCGTGACACCCTCGATCTTGGGCGCGAAGCGTTCAACCAGCACGTCGAAGAAATCGTTCTCACGGGCAACAACGCTATAAATCTCGGGACGACGCGCGGGGTCGGCGTGATCGATGGCCTCCATCGTGTCGCGGGCAACGCTGACCAGCTCGGCAGGCCCAAGCAGCAGCACCTTGCCAATCCGCGTGAGCAGATCAGCCCTCCCCCTTTTCGCCGCCACGCGCAAGGCGGTCAGCGCCACACGGGCACCGAGGCTGTGCACAAAAATATCAATATCGCGATGAGGATAAGCCTCGGCGAGTGCATCCAGCGTTTGCAGCAAAGCCCGCCCAGCATGCGAAGCCTCTTGATACGCTCGGCAAAACGCCCCTATGCGTTGTCGCGGGCGGCTCGACCACGAAAACCCGACGCAGAGACCACTGACACCGTAGGGGTCGCGCTCTCGAAATCCCAGACCGAGCGGCCAACTCGCGGGTCGTTGCCAACGGTCAGTCTCCACTCGCTCGGGGTCAAAGTGGTACAGGAACGCGTTGGGGTTCTCGGCATCCCCATCATAGGGATCGAACTTGTAGCCGTGAACCATCACGACAAGCGGCTGGGTCTTCCGAAGGGCGGTTGCGGCGGTGCGGGCGACAGCAGGCGTTAGCTCAGGCGCATCCGCGCCGAGCGCGGGATCGAAAACCCGTGGGGTTCTGCCTGTGGCGGCGAGCCTAAGCATCGCCATATCGCACCTCCTAACGTAGCCTTTCTCTCAGCCCTGTCTCTCCGGGGTTTGCGACGTCCGAACGACGGTTATGCGACCGTTTTCCGACGTGAATCGCGCTTGACCCGGGGTCAATCTCTCCTAGCCTTCAACGTAATAGTCTGTCAGTTCCGTCGAAAAAGCTGTGATTCATATCAAATCGACCTTCTTTAATGCAGGAGTCATTCCATGAAATTTGGCATCGGCCAGTCTGTTTCGCGCGTTGAAGACCCTCGACTGCTGCGCGGCGAGGGAAAGTACGTCGATGACGTCACGTTGCCGGGTCAACTCTATGGCATGGTGTTTCGTTCACCCTATGCCCATGCGCGCTTGACAAGCCTCGATGTGGATGATGCTGGAGCGGTTCCTGGCGTCGTTGCGGTTTACACCGCTGCTGACCCTGCGATGGCCGCGTTAAACGACATGGCCACCCAGATGCCGGTCAAGAACTCCGACGGCTCAAGCGGGGCATACCCCGGCCTGCCCCACCTCGCGAGCGATGTCGTCCGGTTTGTGGGTCAACCCGTGGCCTTCGTGGTTGCCGAAAGTATCCGCGCCGCCAAAGACGCCTGCGATCTCATCATGGCGGATTTTGAGGACTTGCCCGTCGTTGTCGATGGCGAAGCGGCATTGGGCGCGAACGCACCGCAACTGTTTAGCGATATTCCCAACAACCGCGCTTACGATTGGGCCATTGGAGACAAAGCCGCGACCGATGCGGCGTTTGAACGTGCGGCGCATATCTCGAAGGTGCGGATGGAGAACACGCGCATCATCGTCAACGCGATGGAGCCGCGCGCGATCAGCGCGAAATATACTGACGAGCGCTGGGACATCTGGTGCGCGACCCAAGGCTCACACGCGATGCGAGGACAGATTGCGGGCGTCTTGGGCGTAGAACCGCAACGCCTGCGCGTGCGGGTTCCCGATGTTGGCGGCGGGTTTGGCATGAAGCTGATGCTGCACCCCGAATATGGCTTAACCTGTGCCGCCGCGCGTGACCTAGGCCGTCCGGTGAAGTGGACCGCAGACCGATCCGAGTCTTTCCTCAGCGACCTGCAGGGCCGAGACCTGACCACCTATGCCGAAGCCGCCTGCGATGCAGATGGCAAAATCAACGCGATGCGGCTGAGTTCCATCTCAAACCTTGGGGCCTTCCCCTCGCGGGCGGGGCCTTCGGTTCATACCGCGTTTTGCGGCGACCTCGCACCGACGGTCTATAACATCCCGACGATTTATAACCGGGTGCAAGGTGTCTACACCAACACGACGCCGACCGATGCGTATCGGGGGGCGGGCCGACCCGAGCAAAACTATATTATGGAACGGTTGATTGACCGCGTGGGCGCAGACCTTGGCATCGCACAAGACGCAATCCGCCGCCGCAACCTCGCGACCGAGGAGATGATGCCGTGGACCACGGCGCTGGGTATTCCGTTCGATAGTGGCGATTTTCCGGGCCTCTTGGAGGCTACGATTGAACGTGCCGATATGAAGGGCTTTGCCGCCCGGCGCGCGGCAGCCGAGGCACGCGGCAAGCTGATGGGATTGGGGATCGTCTCCTACATGGAACGCACCGGCGGGAACCCTGAAGAAACCGCCCGGATCGAGATTATCCCCGCCAAAGAGGGCCAACCCGACCGCGTGCGGGTCGAAGTCGGCACCCAGTCGACGGGCCAAGGGCACGAGACCGCGTTCCCGCAACTCGTTCATGCCAAACTCGGTGTGCCCTATGAAAGTATCGAATGGGTCGCGGGCGACTCCGACAGCTTGCCCCAAGGCGGTGGCACCGGCGGATCACGCTCGGTCATTATGGCCAGCAAGAGCTTTTTTGCCGCCTCCGATGAAGTCATCCGCCTCGCCCGCCCCGGCGCAGCCGACGAACTCGAAGTCGCCGAAGCCGATTTGGAGTTCGAACCCGAAGAAGGTGGACAGTTCCGCGTCGTCGGCACCGACAAAACCGCCAGTCTCTTTACTGCTGTTGCCCGGTTGAACGCAGAAAGCCTAACTGGCGAGTCTAAAGTCGGCGGCGGAAGCGGTTCTTATCCCAATGGCTGTCACATCTGCGAGGTGGAGATCACGCCAGAGACGGGGGTGGTCGAGCTGACCAAATATACCGTCGTTGATGACTTCGGCACGTTGCTGAACCCGATGCTGGCCATTGGTCAAATTCGCGGCGGCATTGCGCAAGGCGTCGGGGAGGCTTTGCACGAAGCGGCCATCTATGATCCGGAGAGCGGCCAGCCGTTGACCGGCTCTTTCATGGATTATCAGATGCCCCGTGCCGATGACCTGCCTGAGATTGACGTCGATTTCCGTCCAACCTTTTGCACGACCAATCCGCTCGGCGCGAAAGGCTGCGGCGAAGCCGGAACCGTTGGCGCAGCGGGCTGCACGGTGATCGCCGTGCTGGATGCCTTGCGCCCGTTTGGGATCAAGGAGATTGATATGCCGGTGACGCCAACAAAGGTCTGGAATGCGTTGCAAGAGACGGCAGCGAAGAAGGCGGCGGAGTGATGCCAACTTATAAGATCGCCGCAATCCCTGCCGACGGCATCGGACCCGAGGTCATTGGAGCCGGGCTTGAGGTGCTGGATGCGTTGGGCCTACGGCAAGGGGATCTTTCGTTCGAGGTCACGAGTTTCGACTGGGGGTCTGATCGCTACAAGAAAACCGGCAGCATGATGCCCGACGATGGGCTAGAGACGCTCAAGTCTTTTGATGCGATCTATTTTGGGGCCGTGGGTGCGCCCGACGTTCCCGATCACATTACGCTTTGGGGATTGCGCCTGCCGATCTGTCAGGGCTTTGACCAATACGCCAATGTACGCCCGACACGCATCTTGCCAGGCATCAAAGCGCCGCTGCGCGATGTTGGGCCGGGTGATCTTGATTGGGTCATCATTCGAGAGAATTCCGAGGGCGAATATTCTGGTGCGGGAGGGCGCGTGCATCGAGGATTGCCGGAAGAAGTCGCGACGGAAGTTTCGGTCTTCACGCGGGTCGGGGTTGAGCGCGTCATGCGCTATGCTTTTCAAATCGCGCAAGCCCGTCCGCGTAAATTCTTAACGGTGGTGACCAAGTCGAATGCGCAGCGGCATGGCATGGTGATGTGGGATGAGATTGCCGCAGAAGTCGCCGAAGATTTTCCCGATGTTGCGTGGGACAAAATGCTGGTCGATGCGATGACGGTGCGTATGACCCTTCAGCCTCAGTCGCTCGACACCATCGTTGCCACGAACCTGCATGCCGATGTGTTGTCTGATCTCGCCGGGGCTTTGGCGGGAAGCATCGGTGTCGCACCGACGGCGAATATCGACCCGCAACGGCGCTTTCCATCGATGTTCGAGCCAATCCACGGATCGGCGTTTGACATCACCGGCAAGGGGATCGCCAATCCTGTCGCCTCGTTTTGGACCGCCGTGCAAATGCTAGAGCACCTTGGCGAAGATGCTGCCGCCGCTCGTTTGATGCGCGCTGTTGAAGACGTTTGCGCGGAGGGGATCATGACGCACGATGTGGGCGGAACGGCGACCACCCGCGAGGTGACGGATGCGGTCATCGAGGCGATCCGGGGGTCGAACGTTTAAGGACGGGCCTTCGATGAGCGTATAACTCAACGCTTTCCCTCACCTCTGCTCTCGTGCAGTCTGACACGCAGCAGATACGGATGGAAAGACGGGTTATGACAGAAGAGGTTTCCGGGAGCGCCAGCGGAAAGGCTGGCAGCCGCTTTGCCGGTCAGTGGAATTATCGACCCGACGTGCCGATTCAGACATCGCCGCTGTTTCAATGGCCGCCTAACCCAGCGCGAATGGGGCGCTGGTTCGCGGCGCGATGGTTCGTGTTTGGTGAGAACCTGATTATTGTCGGGTTGGCCATCCTGACTTGGTTTTTCTTTCAGCCCTCTCTCCAAGAAACGAAGTCGATTGCCTTCGGATGGGTTGCGTTGATGTTTTTGCGCAATGCGATCCTCATCACCATTGTCGCGGGCGGGCTGCATTACTTTTTGCATACGCGGAAGACGCAGGATGAAAAACTGAAGTTTGATCCTCGGGAGCTGAAAGCCAAAGGGCGCAGCTTCACGCTGAACAGTCAGTTGCGTGACAACATCTTTTGGACGCTGACCAGCGGCGTCTTGTTCTGGACAGCCTTTGAGGTGCTGATGCTGTGGGCGATGGCGAATGGGTATGCGCCGATGTTGCTGTGGTCCCAAAATCCGATCTGGTTTGTCGCTCTCTTCTTTTTGACGCCGATGTGGATTTCGTTTCACTTTTACTGGGTGCATCGTTTTCTGCACTGGCCGCCACTCTACAAGATTGCCCACGCCCTGCATCATCGGAACACAAACATTGGCCCGTGGTCCGGCCTGTCGATGCACCCGATTGAGCATCTGTTGTTCTTTAGCTCCGTCGTAATCCATTGGATCGTGTCGGCGCACCCGATCCACATTCTGTTCCACATGCAGCATCAGGCACTGACGGCGGCAACGTCCCATACAGGATTTGAAGGGCTGTTGATTAAAGATAAGAACGCGTTGGCGCTCGGTAATTTCCACCACCAAATGCACCACCGCTATTTCGAGTGTAACTACGGCAACCTCGAAGTGCCGTGGGACAAGATGTTTGGCTCCTACCATGACGGCACCGAGCAATCGCATGAGCGGTTTTTGGAACGGCGGCGGAAGGTGGTGGAGAACGCTTGAGAGGCGAGGAAACGACACTGGCGAGCGAAGTGCGACGATGGCCTTCGTTCAACGTCTGCCCATAAGGAGACTTAGCGTTTGTCATTCCCAATTGGAAAAAATCGGTCACGATAAAGAAAAAATATGATCCATATACCGAAGGAAAAGACACTGCCGACCAAAATCGGTGTCTTTAACCCCGAACGAACGGCATAGGCTCCGATTAGATAGGTGCCGATGGCCGCAGCAAGCTGTGCGATCATGAAGAACGTCCCCATCACGCGCCCTCGCTGGGCTTCATCTACCGCTAGCTGGATGATCGTGATCGTCGAGGTTCTTCGCGTTTCTTGTGCGAAGCCAAGGATCGCCGCCAATCCCGCAGCTATGAAGAGATTGGTTGTCAGCAACATCCCCGCCAACGCCGCCGTCCCAATCAGGAAAGACCATAAAATTCGATCCGAGCGCGCAGCATCGCCACCGCCATACGCAAGCCAAAGTGCTGCAGCGATTGCGCCCAACCCCGCCATCGACAACATCGTAGACATGCCAACGACACCCAGCCCCAGAACGGTGTCTGCATAGGCCGGCATCATATGGAAAAAACCGGAGGCAAGGGCATTGGCGATGAGTAAGATCAACAACAGCGGCACCAGCATTGGAGTCTTCCCGATGTAGGAGAAACCATCGGTAATGTCGCTGAAAAGAGAACGCGACGAACGGGGAGGCTGGCGAAAATCTGAGGGTGTTTCGAGGCACGCGAACGCTGTGATCAGCACGGCATACCCGATCACGTTGGCGACGAACGCAAACGTCGTTCCGAACACCAGAATAATCCAACCGGCGAATGCGGGGCCAAGAAAGACCGCTAATTGCGTATAGGAAGAGCTGACAGCGATGGCCGATGCAACACGCTCTCGCGCCACGAACCTTGGGATCGTGCCATACATCGCCGGAACCATAAAGCTGATGATTATTCCGTGGATCAGAACGAGTGCTGCCAACCACCCGATTGTCAAAACTTCTTGCCATGCGAATACGGCAAGCACCAAGGCTTGCAACATGGACAAGACACTGGTGAGCATGAGTATCTTATGTCGGTCGTAGCGATCCGCGAGCGCCCCTGCGAGCGGCATGAGGACAACGTTCGGTATGATGTCGAGCAACGTCATCACTGCCAACCACTGCGTTGATTCCGTCAATTCCCATGTCAGCCAGCCAACGGCGACGATTTGAATAAAATAACTGGTCCAAGAACCGATGGATCCAACTGAATAGATTCTGAAATTTCGGTCCGAAAACGCTTCGCCAATTCCGCCGAAGCGTGCGTGTTTCTGAACCTCAGACACGATGAGTCTCTCGAACATTTCGATCTAGATGGAATCCGATCTTAGCGTATCCAAGACGATATGTCCGCCCGTGCTGCCCGTCCCGCCTGTTCCTTCGGTTTTCATACCGGTCGCCTTCGCATTGGGAACTGGACTGGACTGGAGGCTTGACTGTCGGGCTTCCTCACGGACATTTGCCTTGCGGGTTGAGGGTTGAGCGCAAAGTGTATGGCACCTAGTCGAAAAGGGTTCTGCCATGCGTTTTATCTCACTCCTCTTGCTGTTCCTCACCTTCCCGTTCGCGGCCTCCGCGTGCGGGGCCGACAGCCGATGCGAAATTGAGGGCGGGTATTATCTGGTTTCGGTGCCCGAAGATTGGGATCAGAAAACGCCGCTGGGTCTCGTGGTTTATTTCCACGGTTGGGGCGGCACACCGGAAGGTACGTTTCGGAATCGAGGTATGCTTCGCGGCGCAACGAACCGAAACGCCATCTTCGTCGCGCCTTTCGCGCGAACTGGTTACTGGCGGCAGATCGGCAAAGGCCGCGCCGAACGGGGTCGCGATGAAGCGGCCTATATTCGCGCGGTGATGAAAGATGTGCACCGCCGCTGGCCCATTGATCAAAGCCGCACTCTCGCCTCCGGCTTTTCTCGGGGTGGATCGATGGTTTGGAATGTCGCTTGTTACACGGGCGACCTCTTCCGCGCCTATGCGCCCATCGCTGGCGGATTTTGGGATTCGAACCCCGAGACCTGTCCAACGGGCCCGATCAACCTGCGCCACATTCACGGATTGAAGGATCGGGTCGTCGCCTATGATGAAGTCGGCATCTATAATTCGATGCCTATCCCGGAAGGATTTGAAGTTCTGTCACGCGTGAATGGAACGTCGAGCAACAAACGCGAAGTGCCCAGCGGCGATCGGCGTTTGACATGCAATCGCTGGGACCAAAGCCAGAGTGGGCGCGTGTTAGAGCTGTGTACCCATCCGCGCGGACACTCGATCCCCGCTGAATGGGTTGGGCAAGGCCTCGACTGGCTCGATAATCTGCCGAAGTAGCCTTGACGATTAAGCCCGCGCGATCCGAAGCTGGTGCGTGCGCAGCTGACCGTCGAGCCAGACGCTAGACTGACGCGATGTGGCTTGCTTCGCGGCAGCACAATCGCAAGGCTTCTCGCCAATAGCACCTTCATGGTGCAATTCGAGCGTTGCCTCGGTCGTACCGACATCAAGCTTCACGAAAACCGGACCGCGTTCGCGCAATTGATACGCACGCTGCGAAACCGCCAAAGCACTGTCACTGACGCAATGGGCAAGGCGTTTCGCTTCTTCCGATGTCCAGCCGGAAGACGTCGCACATTGAGCGACCCAAGAAGCAGCTTCGTCAGAATCAAAGCTTTCTGGCAAGAAACGACAATCACTCATGACCTATCCCCTTTTAACCAACACCCCCCGGTTCGATTTAGTGTGACAAACTTGAGCTTAGATTTCGTTAAAACTAGGTGGGGGAAGGTCACAATTTGTCCTTTTATGGGGCGTGCAGAACGCGCTTGTCAGCGCGGGGTTTGTGGTGCAGCGTGACCGCCGAATTGAAGCGAGGAATCCATGAAAGCTGCCGTTTGTCGTGCCTTTGGCGCGCCCCTTACCATTGAAGATTTATCGTTGGCTTCCCCTAAGTCAGGCGAAGTGAGCGTGGCCATTAAGGCGTGCGCCATCTGCCACAGTGACCTTACGTATATCGACGGTGGCTGGGGCGGCGAGCTGCCCGCTGTCTTCGGACATGAAGCGTCTGGAATCGTCCGCGAAGTTGGCGATGGGGTGACTGACTTTGCGGCTGGAGATCGCGTGGTCGTGACCCTGATCCGATCCTGCGGCACCTGCCATAGCTGTGCCCAAGGCGCGCAAGTCGCCTGTGAGACAAGTTTTCCGTTGGACGCACAATCTCCGCTGAGCGCCGGGGGAGAGACCATCAAGCATGGGCTGCGTACCGGGGCCTTCGCCGAACAAGCGGTGGTGCATCAATCGCAGATCGCGAAGATCGACGATGATATTGGGTTTGATGTTGCCTCGCTGTTGGCGTGCGGTGTCATCACCGGCTTTGGTGCGGTGGTGAATACGGCGCAGGTGCCCGTGGGCGCGACCGTGGCCGTGATCGGCCTTGGCGGTGTTGGCATGAACTGTATCCAAGGGGCCGCCGTAGCCGGAGCCAGCAAGATTGTCGGTCTTGATATTGCCGCCAACAAGCTGACGCTGGCTAAGGAATTCGGCGCAACCCATGCGGTTGATGCCAGCACGGGCGATGTCGCCGAACAAGTCAAAGCGGCGACCGATGGGCGCGGCGCGGATTACGTTTTCGTCTCGGTCGGGATTAAGCGCGCGATTGAGAGCGCGCCGGATATGCTCGCGCCGCTCGGTTCGATGGTGATTGTCGGCATGCCGCCCTCTGGCGTGATGACGGAAATCGACCCGTGTAATCTTGCGTCTTATAGTCAGAAGATCCTCGGCTCCAAGATGGGCTCGGCGCGTATCCGCGTAGATATTCCGTATCTGATGGGTCTCTATCGCGATGGCCGCTTGAAGTTGGACGAGCTGATCTCGGGGCGTTTTGCATTAGACGAGATCAATGACGCCATTGCGGGTGTGAAACGCGGCGACGTGCTGCGCAATGTGGTGATGTTTGAATGAAAATCACCGAATGTAAGACCTTTGTCGTCGGCAACCCGCCTCCCGGATTTGGGGGGCGATACTTTATCTTCGTCAAGCTAACGACGGCTTGCGGAATTGAAGGCATTGGCGAGGTGTACGGCGCGACCTTCGGTCCGCATGTCTTCGCCAAGATGATCGAAGATACGTTCGCGCGCCATGTCGAAGGGATGGACCCGTTTCGGATCGAGGCGATGTGGCGGCGGGTTTACGGCTCCGGCTATACGCTGCGGCCTGACCTGTCGCTCGGTTCGGTTCTGTCGGGGATCGAGTGCGCGTGTTGGGATATTGTCGGCAAGGCGGTCGGCAAGCCGGTTTATGAGCTGCTTGGCGGAAAGGTGCATGAGCGGCTGCGCTCTTATACTTATCTGTATCCCAAAGAAGATGAGACGGCGGCGGACTTTTATAACGACGCGGATGCATCGGCCCAGCGCGCGGCGGAGATGGTGGCCGAAGGGTTCTCGGCGGTCAAATTCGATCCGGCGGGCGCTTACACCGTTTATGACGGGCGGCAACCCGACCTTGAAGCGCTGGAGCGATCGGAGGACTTCTGCCGCAAAATCCGCGAGGCCGTGGGCACCAAGGCTGACTTGCTGTTCGGGACCCATGGTCAGTTTACGGCATCCGGGGCCATTCGGCTTGCGCGGCGGATTGAGAAGTATGATCCACTGTGGTTCGAGGAACCCTGCCCGCCCGACGCCCCCGAAGAAATGGCGAAAGTCGCGGCGGCAACGTCGATCCCCGTCGCCACGGGAGAGCGCCTGACCACGAAATACGAATTCGCCAAGGTGTTGGAGACCGGGGCGGCGTCGATCCTTCAGTTCGCGCTGGGGCGGGTGGGTGGCATCTTGGAGGCCAAGAAGATCGCGGGCATGGCGGAGACGAAATACGCCACCGTCGCGCCGCACTTATACTGTGGCCCCATCGAAGGGGCGGCCAATGTTCAACTCGGTGCCTGCACGCCAAACTTTTTGATCTTGGAGAGCATCGGCAAATGGGAAGGCTTCCACGCCGACCTACTCAAGAAACCGATGGTCTGGGAAGACGGTTATGTCATCCCGCCAACGGAACCGGGGCTGGGTGTCGAACTCGATGAAGAGGTCGCGTTGGCGCACCCCTATGAGGGGGATCAATTACACCTTGAGATGGGCGCGGAACCATTTGATGCGAAGACGGCGGCGAAGTTTGGGGGTGGGTGAGGTACTCGGGTAAACTGATGATAAGATATTAAGACACTTCGATCTTAATCTTAGAATTTTCTTCGCTGAACGCTTTTCCCCAAGACACAAGATCGCCGTCCATTATAATCGCGGTCGAAGTTTGAAAGCTCGATCTGAACATTTCGAATTCGATTTTGAGTTCATCGCGAAACTGATCCGAAGACTTCTTGTAGGAGAAACGACGCGCTATTTTGGGGTTTCGAAAATGAAGAGTTTCGCGATTGCCTTCAATGCTGCGGCGATCATGCTCAATCTGATAAATTGCACCAACACTCCATTCGCCAATTGAGGTATGGGCATAACCTAACAAATAATCAAATTCTTCGATCTCTTCCTCGAAATTTGCTTCCAACTGAAAAAAAACCCGCGCCTGCAAAACTTGCAGCCAACTCCATTTCGGCAACGCAATGCACAAAACTAACGTGGTCAATCTGGATATTTTTTGCCTTATCGGCCCCTAGCAATTGCATGAGATGATGTCCGACCAAGGCTTGCCGGTGCATCCACGATTCAGCGCCAAGATTAGCTTCCATCATCCCTTCGAAGAGCCTTCCACTGTCCGCACGGAGCTGAAACTCCAGCGATTTCTCTTTTTCAAGCCAAGACATTAGGCACATCAGCCCGATCTTCTGAGCAAATGGACCTTCTTCGTTAACGTCGATTGAAAAGTTAATACGCTGTTGGTCGCTAAGGTTTGCGATCAGATCGATACAACCCGCATCAACGCGAAACTTAAACGCTTCGTGATCTGGTGAAACCGATACCGGGGTGCGCATTAAAGCCGGAATGTCCAGGGTTTTCCCGTGTTTCGCTAGCAGTGTCAGGGCTATTGGCGTCCCATCTCGTACAAATGAAATACGACCCTTATTGATCTCCTTGATCGGAGACGCCGACCTGATCTCGAAACGCTTGTCATAGGTTTTAAAATCACTCACTGGTAAAGTGTCGACAACCCCAAGTTCATGCAAAACAATCTCGTCTATTGAAGTGCTTGCCGGAATTTTGAACGTGCCTTCGATCCTAAATTCACCATAGCCCACAGTCGTAACTAACGAGAGTTTCTCCGTAGTGTAGCGATCTCCTCCATGTCGTTCAATTTCCTCAAAAATCCAGTCGCTCGGAGGAGTATCAATTCGATCTTCCAGTCCGAAATTGAACATTACCTTTGAGGTATGAAGCGGTTTCTTTGGGGTACTGGTCGATGACTTTCACGCTCGTTTGAGGAAGTGCTCTATCTGATCTTTCCAGATGTGATTTTCGTAGAGCACGGCAGGTTCACCAGACCTCTCATAATGGAAAAGGAACACAAAACTTGGGTTTGGAGATTTCGCCGCTTTCACCGCATTACTAAGCTTAACGCTTGTTCTCGGATGTTTTCCTCGTGTCGTTTTGATTTGGGCAAAGCACTGAGCGAGATGATTCTGCAGATCTCCGGGCAGCGAAAGATCACGTGGAGGAGTAAGGTCGATTACACAATCCCATCCGTGTTCATCGTCAGCCGCCTTATTGACAACAGCGTCGATCCGAGCGTTAGGAACTTGGCAGAGTGCGGCAAAGTTCGCTTCTCCGTGGCGGCCTTGCCTCGACATTTGAAACTCCCAGACAGCATGCGAGACACAGACCTAATGTCCACTCGTCTCGCTCAACCTATACTGACCGCTCACTGTTGACACAACGCTTCGCAGGTCAGCGGATCACCGAAACGCTCATTGATGTTCATACGAAGCCGCCCCGTGGGGGCCACGCGGCGCTTCGCTTGCGCTGAACGGCGCTGTCACCGCTGCGCGGTGACTCTCTGAGAAGGCAAAGAATGTCTAGGCTCATAGTTGGAACGCCACTTCACCTCTGAGAGACAAGCGCCTGTCCGGGCGGTGCGGAACGCGCCGCCTTGGGGCGGGCTGGCGCGTGTCTGCGCTATGCGCATCCCATTTCCCAAGTTGATTTCGCTTCGCGAAAATGAGGGGACATTCGTTGGCGGGGTTCGCTCTCCTCTCACCGAAATATTTTCTGAGCAAACAGTAGGCGTGTGTCGGCTTTCTCTTTGGCTCTCAATGATTTTTGCTGCGCAAAAATGCATTTGCCGCCGCACCGTTGCTCCCGCTTCGTCGTTCGTCGAATTTGCTTTCGCAATTTCTCTATTGACATTTGTTCACTTTTAGTTCTTTTTGCCCTTGTTGATTCAAACGAGAGGCAAAAGACGGCGTGGACTTTCAACGGGCAATCGAAACTCAGCGGCTTCGGCTGCTCCGCATCTTGGCGGGGCTGGCTGTGTTGCTTGGGGTTTTGTCCGTGGGTCCAGTCTCGCGCGGGTTCTCTGACGCGGTGTGCCGGTTTGTCGGATCGGTTTTGTCGCGCGCTGAAGCAGCCGCGCAGAACTTGGTGATCGCGCAGGCGAGTTTGATTGCGACGCGAACCAACAGTGATGTGGATCGGATGCGGTTGTTCGCGTGTTCTGCCCAAGACCTGACACAACAGCCGCGCGAAAACTCGATGCCCTGTCTGCGCCGACGGCTGGACGCCTTGCGGGCATTGCTCGATAATTTGCCGCGTTACGGTTTGCAGTTGTTGCACCGAGCGGAGAAACAAGTGCGGCGGATATTGCGCTCGGTTTGGCCGACGCGCTGCTCTACTCTTCACGTCTCGCAATCACTGTCCGATTGGCGGATGGCTGAAAATCGGATTGAGCGTCCACCCGATAAACGCGACCCAAGCCCTCGTTCAAGCGCCCTCCCCCCGGAAACGGGCGGGAGGCAAAGACGGTTAGGCCGACGGGTTCACGTCCCTTTTGAGAACCGCAACAGAATCGCGCCAAGCAACGTCATGAAGGTCGACGCGATTTTTGGCAGGTCGATCTTCTCCTTCAAAAAGAGCACGCCGATGGCGAGCGCGAAGATGATGGACGTCTCGCGCAAGGCCGTCACCAAAGCGATGGGCGCTTGCGTGAAGGCCCAGATGACCAAGCTATACGCGATGAACGAGGCGCTGCCGCCGATCCAAAACGTCACTCGGCCTTCGTTGGTGACTTTGGAGAGCAGGCCTGGCTTTGTCAGGCCCATGTAAATCGCAAAGATGACGGCGTTGGCCATGCCGAGCCACGCGTAATAGCCCACCGCCGTGCCACTGAGCCGCGCGCCCAACCCATCCACCAACGAATAGCTCGCGATGAAGCACCCCGTCGTCAGCGCCAGCGCCGCCGCCTTGCTGTTTCGTCCGCCGGGCTGCGAACGCACAAGGCCGAGGCTGACGATCCCCGCCCCGATGATCGTGACGGCAATAATCTCAAGGGAAGAAAGAACGACACCCAAAAATAAAACTGAAATGACCGCGACCAACAGCGGGGCCGATCCGCGTGCGATGGGATAGACTTGGGTGAGATCGCCGAACCGATAGGACGTCAGAAGAAACATCTGATAGCCGAAGTGCAAGGCAACGCCCGCCAACAGATACGGCCAGCTCTCGGGTGCAGGAAAGGGTTCGAAGAGTAAAACAATCATCGCCAGCGGCGCATGGCCCAAGACCACCCCGGCCATGTTCAAGTGCTTATCCGCCCCGCCCTTCACCAACGCATTCCACGTCGCATGCAGCGCAGCCGCGAGAATAACAGCCAGAAAAACAGTGAGGGTCATGGAGACTCCATACTCATACGCGCCCACTCGAACACGGTTTTGCGTTCAGGTATAGAGCATTCAAGGCAACTCGGCCTTGCAACCCGCCTGACGGCATGTCAGCAAACACTATCCTCAACAGGAGCCGTCCGATGCCACAGCCGCCTCATATTACCAAACTCAAGAACGCCGATTTAGAGGCGCTCGATGACGACTTGCAGTCATATTTCGCGAAGTGCGAAGAAAAGCTGGGGCTGATCCCGAATGTCCTGAAGGCCTACGCGCTGCGCCCCGAAAAGCTGCGCACCTTTGCCAAGATGTATAACGAGTTGATGTTGGGCGAGAGTGGGCTGTCAAAGCTGGAACGCGAGATGGTTGCGGTGACCGTCTCGGCGGCGAACCGATGCTACTATTGTCTCGTTGCCCATGGTCAAGCGGTGCGTGCGTTGTCCGATGATCCGCAACTCGGCGAGATGATTGTGATGAACCACCGGATCGCTGATCTGCCGCCACACCAAAGAGCGATGCTCGATTTTGCCTGGAAGCTAACGATGACGCCGGATCAAATCGGTGACCGGGACCGGGCGATCCTGAGCGAGCAAGGCTTGTCCGATGAAGCGGTGTTTGACCTCTGCGATGTGGTGGGCTTTTTCAACTACACCAACCGCGTGGCTCACGGCGTCGATATGATGCCGAACCCAGAATACCACGCGATGAACCGCTGAGTTTGCCGTCGGGCGGCTGGGTCGATCACGACGAAAAATGTGACGCGATATATTTTTTCTTTTGCGATGAATATTATCCGACGTACGTAACCGAGTGAAATATCATTCGGTGTAATTAATTTAATATTGTCGCGATTTAGACACCCTCATCGAAATTAAACTTTTGCTTCTCTGCGAGGTTGTCGATGTTTCGCGTTGCCAGTTTATTGAAAAAGTTCCGCGCCCAGCGTTGCGGGTCCGTCAGTCTGATGGCGGGGTTGGTCTTTCCGGTCGTGTCGGTGGCCTCCCTTTTCGCTTTGGACCACATGGCGATCACGAAGCAGCAGGCAAACCTTCAAAATGCCGTCGACGAAGCCGCCCTGACGACCGTTCGCGGCCTCCGATTTGTACGCGAGGGCACGGTCGCGCAAACGGTGGAAACCGATCAGCGCGAAACCACGCTGTCCTCTATTGCCGATGCCGTCGTCCGCAACCTCGTCACGAAGAACGGTGTTCTTGGTGATTTGAAAACAACGGCAACCCGGACAGATCAAGACAGTGTCGATGTCGCCGCAACGCTATTCGTTGAAACGCCCTTCGGTTCCCTCACAGGATTGGGTGGGAAGGCGATTACGGCCTCAGCGCAAGCGCAACTTTACGGGGCGCGAAACATTTGTGTCATTGCTCTGGGAACCGATAATCAAGTCGGCATCAACGTTGAGCAATCCGCTCGGATCAAATCGGGTAATTGTGGAATTTACAGTAATTCGACCAGCGTCTCTTCGGTGAACGCGCGCGACTCGAGCCTCATTGATGCGCCCTTTATCTGCGCGGCTGGAGGATACACCGGCGGTGTGTCGAACACGTCGTCCGCCGTTGTCACCGATTGTCCGCAGGTTACCGACCCACTGGCGGCGAGGCCGTTACCGGAGACTCCCGCCACCTGCGATTACTCGTATGCGAATTTCACCGAAGATGAGGACATTACGCTCGAGCCGGGACATTATTGCGGTGGCTTGATCATTAGCGGGGACGCCGAAGTTCAGATGAATCCGGGAGTCTATGTGATTTCTGACGGACCGCTTCTTGTTCAGAATGAAGCCGAACTCGTGGGTGAAAGCGTCGCGATCCTTATGGACGACGAAAAGGGAAGCATCTATTTCAATGACAACGCACTCGTAAATCTATCTGCCCCGGTCACTGGCCCTATGGCGGGTATCGTTATCTCCTCTCGCAAAGTATGCGGAGGGACTGATTGCCATCTTCGGACTTTTGAAATTAAGAGCGCACAGGTCAGTTCGCTGCTTGGTACGATTTACGTTCCGGAAGATCGCTTTATCATCAACACGACGATGCCGATCTCGGAAGGAGCGGCCTTCACCATCATTCTATCCCGCTATCTGCAAGGTCAACGATCCCCTCAATTGGTGCTCAACACAGATTACGATGCAACCGATGTCCCCGTGCCGGATGGATTTATCGGCTCAGAAGGAAGTCGGTTGATCGAGTAATGAGACGGTGCCTCTAATCTGTCAGCCAGTCGCTTCGAAGCCTTTGTCAAAACTATCGACAAAGGCTTCGAGCAGATGTTTTGCTTCCGTGGCAATCAGTTTGAGGTCCGCAATGCGTTCCTCGTCGACCAAGACGCCTTCGTCGTTGGCCAGTGCTTGCGAACCCGTCTCCTCGATCTGATTGGCAAAGCGCGCGAGCGCCAACGCGCCGGCAGTATTCGCGACCGACTTGAGTGAATGGCCAGCCTGTCTCAGCACCTCGGCATCGCCGCTCATCCAACCCTGCTCGATATCATCGACACAGCGCGGGATCGCTTCGAGACAGCGCGCGTAGATCCGAGACACAGCTCCCGCCCGCCGCACCTCCAGCACGCGCATGTTGCTGACGACCGTTTCCGATAAACCGTCAAATTGATCTTCCGGGGTTTTGGCAGGCGTTGGGGGTAGAAGAAGGGATTTGTGATTTTGGGGTTGTTCGGCATCCGGCTCGCAGTACTCGCCGAGTATGTGTCCAAGCTGCGCAAGGTCAAAGGGCTTGGCCAAGAAGCCACTAAAGCCGGATTTGGTATATGTCGCGGGATTGGCCACCGCCGTCGCTGAGAATAGGATCAGCGGGAGGTCGGCATTTTCTGCCTTGATGTGTCGGGCCGCTTCGAACCCATCCATTACCGGCATGTTGCCGTCAATGAAGGCAAGGTCAAAAGTCTGCGCCCGAACGGCTTCCAACGCTTCTTGCCCATTGGCAACCGTTGTCGGGACAACGCCGTAAATATCGAGGGCTGCGATGATCGTCTCGAGATTGACCTCTTGGTCGTCCGCGACGAGGATACGGGTTTCGGCGTAGCGCGTTTCGCGGGTGCTGTCATGGTCGTCCACAGCAACAAGCGCGTCTTCGCCCAAGTATGCGCCGCGGGCTGCCCTGCCGAGCAGTTCGTCCAATGATCGCCGCGTATACGGAAACCGTAAGATATCGACCAACTCACCGTGCTTCAGCGCGTCCATGGGTTCGGGATCACCCAAGGCGTAGAGCCCGACGGTCGGAGTATCCGACGGACCCATGTCTACTTCATCGGCGATGGCGATGATTTGGCAATCCACATGGTGGTTCTCGTTCGCCAGAGCAATGGTCATCCCGCGCTCCGTGAGCGCGTTTTCGAGCGCGGACCGAACTGCATCATCAGTTAGATTCAGACTGAGCACCATTGGTTCTATCTCGGAGGTCTTTGCTCGCCCCTCTACGGCTTCGCATGGGAGAGAAATTTCGAACGTACTGCCTACATTCAAAGTGCTCTCAACATTAATCCCACCATCCATGGCCTCAACCAACTGCTGAGTAATCGCAAGGCCAAGGCCCGTACCACCATGCGTTCGGGTCGTTGAGCTGTCCGCCTGAACAAACGCGTCGAAAATGTCGTCGAGACGATCTGGCGCGATGCCCATCCCAGTATCCGTTACCGAAATCGAAAGAGCCCCGGTCTTTTCCCACGTTGCGGCAATCGAAACCGACCCCTCGTCGGTGAACTTCAAGGCGTTGCCAAGCAAGTTGGAGAGGCATTGCTGTAACCGACCGGGATCGCCAATCAACTGCTCGGGGACACCCAAAGCAACATGCGAGACTAGGGAGACATTCTTTTCCTGCGCCCGCTCCCAAAAGAGCATGATGACATTTTCGATGACTTCATCGACCGAATACGGAATCCTTTCGACATCCAGCATCCCTGACTCAGTTTTTGACAGGTCGAGAACGTCGTTGAGCAGCGTCAGCAACCCGGTGCCTGAACGCCAGATAATCTCTGCATACCGTTTTTCCGCCGCAGGCAAGCGCGCCTTCGCCAAAACTTGGGACAGAACGAGGATACCATTCATCGGCGTGCGAATTTCGTGACTCATCGTTGCGAGAAACTTTGACTTCGCCTCGTTCGCACGTTCGGCTTCATTCCGCGCATCAATGGCGTCTCTTGTTCGGTCGCTGACCTCTTGCTCTAGACCAACTTGGTGATCGGCTATTTCTTGGTCGCGTATAGAAATTTCGCGGATCATTCGATCATAGGCCCGAAACAAGACCCCAATTTCGCCGCGCTCCACCGCTCGGTTTGAAACAACCTTCGACGGAGACGACAGTGGCTGCATCATTGTCTCAGCCAAGTCTTCAATGGGCCGCAGAATTCTTCCCTGCCAATAGAACGTTAAACCCCCGCCAAGAACGGCAGCGATCAACGACCAGAGAAGAACTTCCAAGGCATCTGAGGATAATGCGTTTTCGCTCCGCGTACTCGTCGCGACGAGTTTTAGAGACCCAACGACCTGACCCGAATGGCGCACATCCACCGTAACGGATTGCTGATCCCGCCCTCGGTTCGCTCCTGTGCCGCCAAGAACCGCTTCCATCCCCATCGAGGCGATCCGCCCGCCATCAACCGCATAGACTTCACCAGAGCCAATCCTGTCCGAATAGCTGATCGAGCGGAGCACGCGTTGAATGTGATTTCTATCCTGCTGGGCAATCGCACTGGATAGATTGCTGGCTAAGACTTGAGCCGTCGAGCGCAGCTCCAGCTTCGTATCTTCTTCCTGACGTTCCATCGAACGAACCAACAGCAACCCGGAAGAAACCGCCGAGGTCGCAAGGATGCCAATGGTAATGGCGATCCCAATTCGGACCTTTAGCGATTGCATCCATGGAACGGATAGGTTGCTCATCTGACGTCTCGTTCACGTTAACTTAGCGTTTTTCATAGACACCGGACACTAATTGATCGTTTACGAAATAAATGTTGAGCGGTGAGGTTCAATGGATTCGGCCCCTACAATCCTCGTTGTCGATGATGACCCCGGAATGTTGGCGGTTGCGAGCGAGGAATTGCAGGCCAAAGGTTATGCCGTCGTCGAAGCCGGAAATGGGCTTGAAGCGCTTACTGTGCTGGACGAAGCAAATTTCGATCTCATCATTTCAGATCTTGAAATGCCCCGGATGAACGGCCTTGAGCTGGTTCGTGAAATCAGGGCACTTGCCGATGATACGATCTCGCAAACCCCGGTCGTGATGCTGACTGGGCGAGGCGATGACAAAGCGATCCAAGCCGCATTCGATTGTGGCGCCTCATCCTTTGTTCAAAAGCCAGTTAACTGGCTGAACTTCATGCATCACGTGGCTTTTATTCTTCGTGCCGGTGTCGCCGAAAATTCGTTGCGAACAGCCCATAAAGAAGCCGAGAAAGCCGCATCCGCCCGCAAAGATCTCATGACCAATCTTCAGCATGAGCTTCGCAGCCCTTTGCATGTCATTACCGGCTATGCGGATATTCTGAAGGCCGCGCCAGAATCGCTTGATGAAGGTATGACCGAAGCGGTCGAGTTCATGCGATCATCGGCCATCGACATCAATGGGCGGCTGGCTAAAATCTTCCTGCTATCCGATTTGATTGGTGGGGACGTCGATCTGATCCTCCGGCCTGCTTCGCCGAAAGAAATTTTCGCGGCTGTTGTCAGCGGCCTTCGGAATAAGGAAAACCTTGATGTCAGTGGCGTCAAAATCGACGTGCCAGAAGATGTTCTGTTCGATGTTGATTTTAAGCTCTTTATGGTGGCGGCTGAGAACCTCGTCGAGAACGCAATGAGCTTTGGCGACGGTGAGGTTTTGATTTCAGGCGTTCAGGACACCGAGGGGAACACGTCGATCAGCATTGCCGACAACGGCGGTGGATTTGGTGAAGGTGCTGGGCGCGAGTTACTGGAAGCCTTTTCGCAGGGCGATTCAGGGTTGACGAGAGAGTCGACGGGCCTCGGGTTGGGCCTCACCACCGCAAACATGATTGTGGAACTGCACAACGGGTCTGTCGATCTAGGACGGTCTGAAGCGCTCGGCGGAGGCCTCGTAACGATCAGCCTTTGAGGCGGGTGCGCCTATTCTCCTCGGGGACGGATACGCCAAGCGATACCCATGACAAGAGCAAGGAGAACGGCGGGAATCACCGCAAGAGGTTGACTTGCTGCGACCATTGCCGTTGTTCCGGCACATAAGATTGACGCTGCCGCTTCGAGCAAGGTTGACGCTTTGGACGCGACTTGGCGGCGGCGGAACATCGCACGATTGGCTTGGGCCCGAAACCAGAGCTGCACGAGAATGGCGCAGCTTGCGGCCATCAACGCGCCGCAAAATGTGACGAATGCTCCCCAGATGGAGGCGAACGCCACGGCCAACGTCAGCGGGGCGACGACAATTCCCACAATGGCGAGGACTGCCTTCACCTTTGCGCGCAGCCGTGCGGATGGCGCAACAGGTGCCGTCGACATCAGATCGGGCGCGTCTTCCCCCGAGATCGTCAGCCAAGCCAAACCACCGCCGAGTTGACCAACAGCCATCACGACGACGGGCGCGATGATGACTGAAATCTGCGTCTCTTCGCCGAAACTGACCCATAGCATGACAGCAGGCGGCAGCAGATAGAGCACTTGCATGAGTGTTTGTGAAATGAGCCAAGGATCACGGCCAATCAGCTTCAGCTCTTTGTGCATCAGCGCCCCCTCGACCGAACGCATTCGGAACGGGCGATACGTGTCACTCTGGCGATGGGTCTGTTCTGAAGCGCCAAGCGCCGCAACGACGATTCGGCGGAACTGAACCGCCCCTGTGTAGGCAGCGCCGATAAAGAACAGAATTGAGGCCGCAACGAGCGCCAGCAGTGGTCCGACCTCTCCGGTAGCGGCCTGAGCCGGCAGCCAGATGGCGGAGTCGCTCGCAGGCGCGTTCGCTGCGATGAACTCGGCGTTGAATAGTGAGAAGCGCGACATCGACCCGTAGGAAATGATTGCCACGACTTGCAATCCAATCAGGAATGCCGCGCCGATTACCGCCGCCGCGATCTGAGCCATCAGCCGGGTGCGCTTGGCTCCGACACTGCGAAACATCATGAGCGTCGCCAGAACCGCTGCCCCAGTAGCGAACAGAGATGCCGCTAACATAACGAGATAACCCGCGAGCCACCCCGCCCCGTCAAGCGCCGCCGCCACGTTAATGAATGGCGCGACCAGCAAGACCGACATGACCCAGCTCGTCAGTCCCATCATCGCGATACGGACGAGAAATAGGTCTCTGGATGGCGCGGGCGACGATAGGATGAGGTCGAGATCATCTCGTGCATAGAACGCACGCGTCACCGACTCCATTGCTTGCGAGAGGATCATCGTAAAGCTGAGAGCGATACTGACGGAGATCATCGCCATCGCGCTTTGATCCAGCGGGCCTCCGCCTTCAAAGATTGGCGAGAGCACAGCGTATGCGACCAGATGCAGGATCGCCGCGAAGATCGCAATACCGATGATCGCCCGGCGGGTCGTTCTGTTGCGACGTCCGGAGAATAGCCATGACCAATCGCGCCAACTCAGACGCAGCTCATGGTGCGTAAAGCGTAGGAGGGCTGAAGGCGTGGCAACCGCGCTCATGCAGCTGCCCCCTCAGTGTCGGCAGTTGAACTCGCTAACGATACGGTCCCTGCGTCGCCACTTACGACTTCTAGGAAGATATCTTCGAGGGTGAGGCCATCGGCGCTCGCCTGCGCGCGCAGTTCGGTCAGCGTTCCTTCGGCAATGAGTTTGCCTTTGGCAATAATGCCGATGCGATCAGCCATGCGTTCAGCGACTTCGAGAATATGTGTCGTCATGATGACCGTGACACCACCGGCAACCAACTCGGTTAGGACACTTTTGACTTGCCGCGCGGAACCCGCATCGAGGCCGGTCAATGGTTCATCGAGAATGATGAGGCGCGGCTCGTGGATCAATGCGCCAGCCAAGGCGACTTTCTGGCGCATCCCTTTGGAGAACCCGCCACATCGCTCGTTGGCATGGGGAGCAAGGCTGAACTGTTCCAGCAGAGTGTCAGCTTTGAAGCGCGCGAAGTCAGGCTCCAAGCTCCAAAGGCCCGAAACGAACTCAAGATATTCCAGCGGCGTGAGTTTATCGTAGATCATCGGCTCGTCCGGCACCCACGCGAGAACGCGCTTGGCCTCAATCGGATCTTGCGCAGTATCGATCCCGCAGATGGAGACGTCCCCTGAATCGGCTTCGAGCAAGCCTGCAACCATTCGAAGGGTTGTCGTCTTACCAGCCCCATTCGGCCCTAGAAGCGCATAGAACTCTCCCGCCCGGATCGTGAGGGACAGGTCGTCGACCGCCGGTTCGGTGAAGCTTTTCTTAAGATTGCGAATTTCAAGAGCAGAGGCAGTTGAACCGGAATGAGGCATCATCGTCTCGCGCGCTGGGGAATGGCTGCGACAAAAGATAATGCGGTACGGTTTATGTCAGATGAAGGGGACGTTAAGGGTTTCTACGCTTGCTTCAGAGGCCCAAGGGTCTGACCAAGCCCTGCGAGGCATCCTTCAATTCCTCAAGGTGGAGAAAAAGAACCCCGCACGGGATGGCGCGGGGCTCAATCAGATCAGCTCGATGGTACGGTCTTTTTCTTCTTTTTCTTCTTTTTGGACTTCGATTTTTTCTTCTTGGTGGTCTTCACCTTGGATTTCGATTTATCCTTCGAAGCCTTCTTCTTTTTGGACTTTTTCTTATCATCCTCATCGTCGGCTTTGGCCGTATCCTTCGACTTTTTCTTGTCCTTGCTCGCTTTTTTAGACTTGCTCTTTTTGCTATCGGATTTGACCGTGGTTTTGGCCTTTTCCTTTTTGTCGTCCTTCGAGTCCTTTTTTGCGCTTACTTTTTTGGCCTTGGAGCTGGAGGAAGAGCTGTCTTTGTCAGCGGTCTTTTTCTTGGAAGATTTTTTGGTATCTTTCGCCTTGGCAGCACCGCCGTTTGGTTTGGCGCGGCAATGGGCTTTAACGTTCGTGCCCTTTTTCGTCTTGTAGCCATCGACCCAATAGCAGGCAGTTTCGCCACCACATTTGCTGCTGGACATGCCCTTACAAATTGACGCTGCGTGTGCGGTGCCGGTTCCGCTCGTAACTCCAACGCCGAAAATCAATCCTAAGGCGAACAAGAACGCCGTAAGTCTCTTAATCATGTAGTTTCTCCGCTCTCAAAGCCCCTTACGAGGCTTTTGGCGCACGAAACGGGCCATTACAAGGCTCATGATTTGTGCATTTACTTGCACAGCAAACTTTTACTTTGGCAAAGGACGAGAACAATGGCCCGCGACCTGGACTCTAAGACGGCCCGACCCGCGACCCTCGCTATTCACGGCGGCGAACGGCCTGACCCAACGACGGGAGCGTCTTCGCCAAATATCGTCATGTCTTCAACCTATGTCACCGACAAGCCCGAAGGGTTCTCCGCCAGCGAGCTGACCGAGGACTCGCCCTTTGTGTACGGACGCTGGGGAAACCCAACAGTGCGGTCGCTGGAGGAAAAGATGGCGCTGCTGGAAGGCGCGGAGGCGTGTGCTTGTTATGGGTCGGGGATGGCCGCAGCATCGGCGATCTTACTATCGCTGCTCTCCAGCGGCGATCATGTGATCTTACCCGATGTTTGCTATGCCGGGATCGCAGAGTTGGGTCGAGACACCATGCCCCGCTTCGGCGTCTCAGTCACCAAGGTCAATACATCGCGCGCCGAAGATGTTGCCGCCGCTATGCGCCCCGAGACGAAGCTCGTGTTTCTCGATACGCCCTGCAATCCACTCATCCGTCTGACTGATATTGCCGAGATTTCTAAGATTGCCCATGCGGGCGGGGCATTGGTCGCGGTGGATAATACGTTTGCCTCGCCGATTGGCACGCAACCGCTTTCGTTGGGGGCCGACCTCGTCATGCACTCACTGACGAAATATGTCGGCGGACATGGCGATGCAATTGGCGGATGCGTTTGTGCGTCGGCGGCGTTGGTCCGACAACTCAACATCGAAGCCAATGTGCATTTCGGCGGCGTGATGTCGCCTTTCAATGCGTGGCTGATTTCTCGGGGCGCGGCAACACTGCCGCTACGCATGAAGGCGCATCAAGAGGGGTCGTTGGCGCTGGGCCGGTTTTTGGAAGATCATCCGCGCGTCGAGGCGGTGATGTATCCGGGTCTGCCTTCTCACCCGCAGCACAATCTGGCCGCCACGCAGATGAACAATTTCTCCGGTATGATGTCGTTCCACTTGAAGGGAGACGGACGCGCAGCGGCGGCGAAGATTGCTGCAGAACTGAAGATCGCGCACTACGCGGTCTCACTCGGTCATCACCGAACCTTGGTATGCTACATGCCAACGGACGATTTGCTTGCCTCGTCGTTCCCATTGGATGCAGAGCAAGAGACAGATTATCGTCGCTATGCGGGTAACGGCGTGTTCCGCCTCTCCGTTGGCTTGGAAGACCCCGCAGATCTGATGGCAGACTTTGACGCGGTGTTGTGAGCCCGGCGCCGCAGGCCCTGCCGCAACATCAAACGAAGTTTAACTGCTCAAGGTGCATCGCCACGCCTTTATCGACGTAAGTGTCATCCACTCCGATTGAGATCAGGTCTGCACCCAATTCGGCCAGCATGTTGGCATGCTCCGGCACCATTGCGAACGCCGTCGCTCGTTTTCCGGCCGCTTTGGTGGCGGCAAAGATATGCTTCACAATATCCAGCGTATCAGGTCCATACGCATCAGGGAGACGGTTTTGACGAACCGAAATTGACAAATCACCCGGCCCAATCAACACACCGTCGATGCCGTCAACGGCAACGATTTCTTCGACGGCATCAACCGCTTCACGGGTCTCGATCATCGCCAGCGCAAGTGACGAATCGTCAATCCCATCGAGATATTCTGGGACCGTGACACCATAGGTCGCCGCAGCATAACGCGGCCCGAAAGAACGTTCTCCGCGCGGTATATACTTCATGGCACTCGCGAAAGACTGGGCATCTTCGGCAGAGTTTATCATCGGGGCCACGACGCCAAGCGCGCCGAAATCCATCACGCGAGAGGCCGTATCCCAGCGGCCAACCGGAATACGCACGAGCGGTGCTTTCCCCTTTGCTGCCACGGCGGTAATGCCGTTCAGGATCGTGCTCTCATCGAAAAAGCCGTGCTGCATATCCATCAGCACGCCTTCAAAATCGTATCCGGCGACCATTCCCAGATACTGCGGATTGGAAATCCCACACCACGCGATGGGTGTCGGTTTATACGAATCCAAGCAATCAATTAGTCGCCGCATACCGCTCATCTCCGTTTAAGTCTCTGGATCGTCACTCTGCGCCAAATCCATCGCCAAAGCCATCTGCCCAAAGTTGCAAGGCGCTCTCGGCTTGTTTGGACTCAACCGCACGCCACGCATCGAGGTCCGGGTCGTCAACAAACCGCTTCGAAAGGCGCTCCACCAATAGCTGAGAGCTTTGGTCTCCCGCTGCTGCCGCCAAAGTCGCCAGCAAAACCGCCTGTCCATAATTTCGGGACGCGCCACGACCCTGTGCATATTGACGCGCCGCATTGCGAAGCGCCGAGACGTCAGCCTCCGGCTTCGGCATTTCGCCCGCCGCCGCGTCTTGCAATGCAAAGATCTCGGGTAGGGATAGCTCAGACTCGATCCGATCGAGAATGTTCCGAACGCCGTTTGCACCGTCTTTACCGGCACTCAAGGCGTATCGATACGCCGCTGTGGGGTCATCACCATTCGCGAACAGGAGAGACGCATAACGCAAAGACGCCTCTGCATTGCCGTCCTCCGCGAGCGGTTTTAACAGATTAAGCGCAAGATCCGTTGCGCGCGGGGCACCCTCACCCGTCGCCAACGCCTCAGCGACCAACAGACGGTCAGCGACGCTTAAATCCTCCGGTGCAGCCATAGCCGATTTCAGAAGTTCAGACGAAATCAAGTTGTCAGCGCCAACCAGCGCTGAAGAAAACACGGGCTTAAAGAGCGTCACCGCATCCTCGGGGCCACCCGAGTTTTCCAATTGTTCAAAAGATACCGACACGCCAGGCCCGCTGCGCAACGTTACCGCGCCGCCCTCTTTAAGGACACGTCCCAGCTCAACATTCGCTGAATCGATCAGGGCCTGTTCTTCATCCGAGATTCCATCTTGAGACAGAACGCCCGTCATGGTTCCCGTCGCCATCGCAACCGGGTCACCATCGAGTCCCAAGACCGGCAACAACGCGAGCAGCGCATCAGTGTCCTGCATTGTGATCTCTAGCTGGGTGATCTCACCAGCCGGAATGGGGTCGCCTTTGTCCGGTATCTCAAAGTGAAGCCGCTCGATTTCAGCATTCACGGAAACCGATCCCGCCGCCGCCGTCTCGAACAGAACCGAGTAATCGAACGATGAGTCCCCGATATGATAGGAAGATGTCGCCGAGTAATGGGTCACGTTCAATGCTTCAGGCCCCAGAAGCGATAAGATCATCGGTGCCTGATCCGCCGCGCATGCCGGGGCGATTTCGATCCCATCAGCCTCTGACGACAAAGCAAGAGCGTCCGGGCGGTCCAGCGAAACGATGGTCAACGCATCAACCGTGAATTTGCAGCCGGGAACACCCGCCGCTTCGGGCAAGGTCACTTCGAGACCACGAATACTGAAATCTCCGGTGCGATCATCCAGCAGCATGTCATCGTAGGTGACTTCAGCGACGGACCGCGCGGTTACGATAGCGAGCTGCGCAACACCCCGTGCTAAACGCTCTCGATCGATCTCACCACCTGACATCATAATCGCCATCGGCGCGACCGTGGTCATCAGGCTGGAAATTACGATGGGCAAGCCAATCAAAGCCGATTCCATGTTGTCCTCACTTACAAATACTCAAAAAAGGAAGCCGCTAGCTTTCCAGCACGGCGACACCAGGAAGTGTTTTGCCCTCAAGCCACTCCAAGAACGCACCTCCAGCGGTAGAAACATAACTAAATTTTTCACCTGATCCAGAGGCATTCAACGCCGCGACAGTATCCCCGCCGCCCGCTACGGACAGCAACGCGCCGGATGCCGTAAGCTCGGCGGCGGCCTTCGCAGCGGCGTTCGTCGCAATATCAAAGGGTTCAATCTCAAACGCGCCGAGGGGACCATTCCAAACGAGCGTTTTGGAAACTTTGAACCGCTCGACAATCGCCGTCACGCTTTCAGGCCCTGCATCCAGAATCATCATGTCATCAGGACAGGCATCTGCTGAAACGGTCTTGTTCGGCGAATTCGCGGCAAACCCTTCGGCGACAACGACGTCGCTGGGCAGGATCAAATCACAGTTTGCAGCCTTCGCACGGTCCATAATCTCGCGCGCAGTATCTAGCATATCGTGTTCGCACAGCGACTTACCGACCGGATGCCCCTGCGCCGCCAAGAAGGTATTCGCCATGCCCCCACCGATGACGACGGCATCGACCTTTTCGAGTAGGTTGCCAATCAAATCGAGTTTGGTGGATACTTTCGCCCCGCCAACAACAGCCACCACGGGACGTTCAGGCGACGAAAGTGCCTTATCCAGTGCCGTCAGTTCGGCGGCCATGCCCAAACCAGCAACAGCCGGCAGGAACTCAGCGATTCCAACCGTCGACGCATGGGCACGGTGAGCGGCTGAAAACGCGTCGTTGACGAAGACATCGCCGTTGGCGGCAAGGGCCTTCGCAAATTCCGCATCATTCTTTTCGTCGCCCGCATGATAGCGCGTGTTTTCGAGCAGCAGAATTTCCCCATCGCCCAGCGCAGCAACGGCCTTTTCGGCTGGATCACCAATGCAGTCGTCAGCAAAACGAACAGTGCGCTTTGACGCGTCAGCGAGCGCATCGAAAACAACACTGAGTGACATGTCGGCAATGCGCTGACCTTTAGGACGGCCAAAATGCGCCAGCAGGATCGGTTTTCCACCGGCAGCGATCACCGCCTCTACCGTCGGTAAAATCCGGCGGATGCGCGTATCATCCGTAACTCTGGTTCCATCAACAGGGACATTCAGATCTACACGGATCAGGACTCGTTTACCGGAAAGGTCAGTTTCGGACAGGGTTCTATGGGGCATGGGAATCCACTGTTGCGTTAGGATGCGCCAGCCATAGCCGAACGCCCTTGCCCTGCCAAGCGGCGGCCCAACTGTGGGTTAGTCAGTGACCACTTGAATGTCGGTAACGGCAGGCGCCTGCCATTGTTGGATCAGGCGCTGCGTTTCCGCCCGCGCTTGCCCGTCTGATTGTTCGAGGCAGGCGAGGTAGACATTGGTCGCAGAAATATGCGCCTCAAGCTGCGCAGTCACGGCATTGACCGTCGCGGCGTCTAGGTTACTTTTGTCAGGCAGGATCGGCGCGACGGGTTTCACACAGTTTTGGGCGATAGCAGCCGAAGACACGAGGGTTGCTGCGAGCGCGACCGGTAGAGTCAAATTTCGTCGGTTCATCATCGTCGTCTAAGCTCTGACAGTTGCATCGGATGATGCCGCCAGAAAAAGCACGAAACTCTCTCCGGCGGGATCACTTAGGTATCAATGCAAAGGCTTTCGGGCGAATTTACGACAGCTTGCCCATCGCGACAGCCGTATCGCTCATGCGGTTTGAGAAACCCCATTCGTTATCATACCAAGACAGCACACGAACGAGGCGCTTATCCATCACTTTGGTTTGTGGCACCGCGAAAGACGAAGAGTGTGGGTCGTGATTGAAGTCGATGGAGACGAGCGGCTCGTCACTTACAGCCAGAACACCCTTCATTGGGCCATTCGCAGCAGCAGCCATCGCATCGTTGATTTCTTCAACGGTTGTGTCGCGTGAGGCGATGATTTTTAGATCAACAACCGAAACGTTGGCCGTTGGAACCCGGATCGCCGTTCCGTCCAGCTTTCCATCAAGCTCCGGCAGAACAAGGCCAACAGCTTTCGCAGCACCCGTCGACGTCGGGATCATCGACATCGCCGCAGCGCGTGCGCGATAAAGATCAGAGTGCATCGTATCGAGGGTCGGCTGATCGCCGGTATAAGCATGGATCGTCGTCATGAACCCGCTCTCAATGCCGACCGTGTCGTTCAAGACCTTCGCAACAGGCGACAGGCAGTTGGTCGTGCAAGAGGCATTTGAAACGATCGTATCATCCGCCGTCAAAGTATCGTCATTCACACCATAAACGATTGTTTTCGAAACACCTTTACCCGGCGCAGAGATGAGAACTTTTTTAGCACCGGCGGTCAAATGCATCGACGCCTTATCAGCAGCGGTGAAGATGCCCGTACATTCCAACGCGATATCGACGCCGTGCTCTTTCCAAGGAAGTTCCTCAGGGTTCCGGATCGCCGTAACCTTAATGTCGTTGCGGCCCAAGTTTATGGTATCGCCATCGACTTTGACGGTTCCGGGAAATCTTCCGTGCACGGAGTCATAACGCAGCAGGTGTGCATTGGTTTCAACTGGCCCCAGATCATTGACCGCAACGACTTCGATATCTGTTCGACCGCTCTCATAGATCGCGCGAAGAACATTCCGACCAATTCGACCAAAACCATTAATCGCAACTCGAACCGTCATCGTCGTCTCCTTGGGGTAAATGCAAGATCGATCAGTGAATGCGTCGATCCAGATACGGTGCGGTTAGCATGAGAACTCCGCCATGCAAAGGCCAAGACCGATTTCTCTTCACAGACAACCTGAACCATCGCATGATGTTGATTGAATTTTATCAAAGCCCAGACGGTGGCGCCCGGCGCAAACGCTGTGTTACGCATAACACCGCACTCTATTGGGGGGACGAATCGAATGCAGGGACCGAGCATGTCGGCTAGCAAGCTTGAGATGTCTGTGGAACGCTTCAACGCAGCATTGAGCGCCTTGAAGGTATCCGCTGACAAAGTGAAAAACGCCCAACCACTGACCGAACAGGAACGCTCTGTTGCGGTCGCTCGGATCGATCAGGCCATTGGCGCACTGCAACGCGTACTGGGCGATGGAGGGGTCAATGCCGCAGGTCAACGTTGAGATCAATGGACGATCCTACCGCCTAAGTTGCGGACCCGGTGAAGAAGAACACGTCATTGCTCTATCTCGGCGGATCGACAAACACGCCTCAAGCGTTGGCAAAGCGTCCACGCCAGCCGCAGAAATCCAGTCTTTGGTCATGGCTGCATTGATGTTAGCAGATGAACTGGAAGAGACCGAAACGAAGGTTGAGGAACTCTCCTCTCAGGTTAGCGGTCTGAAAGATTCTGGCGTTGGCGGGGCACCGGACGAACGTATCGCAGAAATGGAACATGCCATCTCCGATATGCTCGACAAAGCAGCGTCCGAAATCGAGTCGGTCGTCGTCGATCTGGAAAAAGCCGTCTAAAACCTCCCAAAGCGTGAACAGTGTCCGCTTTATTCACGTTGCTTAGGGCACGGTCCTGACGTTATTGTTCGCTGAAAATGACAAGATAACGAGGCGGATCGGATTTTGGCGATCAGGCAGGCTCAATGGCTTAGAATCCGGGCGGTTGCCACGGGTGTTCTCGTGTCCCTTTCACTGGGCGTTTCTGGGTGTGCGACACTCAAGAAAGCTCCCGGGATCGATCAGCTGTTTGGGGAAGGCGACATTGACCTCTTCGGCGATCCCACAGCGGTGGCTGGCGTCGATTACGAGATCGCTATCAAAGGTCTCGGTGTTGGCGACAATCCGGACGAAACCGCCGAGAACGTTCGGATGCTGGAAATCGTCAAAAGCCAAGCCCGCGTCTACAAACTACAAGAAAAGCCGCCGCCCTCAGTCGCCCTGCTTAAACGTCGTGCGGCAGCCGACGTCGCCTTGGTCGAACGCGCTCTGAAATCCGAGGGCTACTACGAAGGCACCGCCGTCATTTCCGTCGACAGCGAAGAGAAACCGATCCCAGGGACAGAAGAGCCGGACGACGAGGTAACGGAAACAACAGCCGCCGAAGAGAGTATCGAGGACAGCAAAGATCAGGCTGAGCCGATCTTTAAGGACCTCGCCGACCCCGATACCACGCCGATCGTCAACATCTTTGTCCGTAAAGGCCCGCGCTATGCTCTTGCCCGCCAAGTCGTCAAGATCGAACCCGCTGTTTCCCCACAAGTTACCGAACGTGTCCAAGAAGCCGCAGCGCGCAACGTTGGCGGCCCCGCGCAGGGCAGCGCCGTTGTTAACGCAGAGCAAGCCGCACTCGGCGAATTGAACCGCGAAGGACGCCCTTACGCCAAAAAGGGAGAGCGTCGAGCCGAGGCGAACTTTGACCACGACACGCTTGACGTCGTCACCGCGCTAGAGGCCGGGCCGTACACGGTCTACGGCGATACGCAGGTTACCGGGCTTCGCGACGTCGATGAAGCCTATATCCGCGATTTTATTACGTGGAAGAAAGGTGATCCAGTATCGCGCGCCGAACTACGCGCTGCACAGCGGCAATTGGCCGGAACACAGCTATTTGGCTCCGTTACCGTTGAAATCCCGTCTCAGCCACCCGAAGGGTTAGCGGACGGAGAGACTTATTTTGCCCCGATTTTGATCGCGACAGAAGAAGGTAAGCATCGGACTATTTCGGGCGGGTTGAGTTTTTCCACAGATGATGGCGCTGGTGTCCGCGGGAAATGGGAACACCGGAACCTATTCGGTCAGAACGAACAGTTTTCTGCTGAGGCCGACATCGACCAGAGACGGCAAAGCCTCGAACTGACTTACACGAAACCTCGGTATTCCAAGAAAACACGAGACCTCGTCGGGAGCCTCGAAGTTTTTCATGAAGAAGAAGACGCCTTCGATGCATTGGGCGCAACCGGTTCGCTGAGGATTGACGAGCAGATCAACAAGAACCTGAAGGGCTCGCTAGGCATTGGCTTCGAAGCCGCGCAGATTGATGAAGACGATGCGATCAGTGAAAGCTTCATCTTTGGAATCCCGGCGACGCTCGCTTACGATGACACCAACGACTTGCTCGACCCGACGACCGGTGTTCGCGCAACCGCTGCGGTGGCCCCTTGGGGTGGTTGGTTTGATGGCGAGGAAACGGCCTTCCTAGTCACTGATTTCCACGGATCGACGTACATCCCCTTTGATCGTGACAAAAAGTATGTCCTCGCTTTGCGCGGTCGTGCAGCAGCGGTCTTTGCTGAATCGGGTGAGCGAGTCCCGACCAATAGGCGGTTGTTCTCTGGCGGCGGCGGGTCTGTTCGTGCGTTTGAATCACAAGCGGTCGGGCCGCTCGGTGATGATGGCGACCCTATAGGTGGCTTAACGGCGGCGGAAGTTTCTGTCGAAGGCCGCATTCGGTATGGCAATTTTGGCATTGTCCCGTTCATTGATGCCGGTTTGGTCAGCGAAGAACTCTTTAGCGAGTACGACGCCATTCGAGTCGGCGGCGGCCTCGGCCTCCGATATCACAGCCCCGTCGGCCCCATTCGACTGGATGTCGCGGTTCCAATCAATCCGCGCGAGCGAGACAGCGCGTTTCAGTTCTATATTAGCATTGGGCAAGCATTTTGATGGCCGGGATCGTATCGCGCTGGCTTAAAAAGCCCCTCCTCGCGAGCGTTCTGGCGCTCAGCGTCAGCACCGCCGCCTCCCCCGCCCATGCCTTTCTCGATTCTGAGAAGGCGTGGAATGACCTGCTACAATTTGCTGTGCGTCAAATCAATGCGCCGGGCGAGTTTGAGATTGAGCTTGGCAAAGTTACGAAGCCCGAAGACGGCTTTGCGCTGATTTCATCTTTGAAGGTCAAAGACGCGGATGGCGTTTGGCTGGATGCGAGCGGGTTACTGGTCGATTGGAATCCCACATCCTTGCTGCGTGGTCGCTTCGCGTTTGAGACCCTGTCTGCTGATGATGTGAATGTGTTGCGCGCTCCGATCGGACGGGGTGATCCTCCGGGCGACGAGGCGCAGATTGATTTTGCATGGCCGCGTCCGCCCGTGACGATGGTTGTCGAAACGCTGTTGATAAAGCGCATCGCGATTGCCGAAGGTTTGTTGCCGCAAAACGTCGAAGCAAAAGTCGAGGGACGCTTTCTCGACAGAGACGACATTCAGGAAGCGACCTTAGGTGTCACACGGCTCGACCGTCCTGGCGACTCGATCAACCTCGGCACGCGGATCGACTTTGACGATCTGGATATCTCGATCTCTCTTGAAGCGGCAGAAGCCCCTGGAGGTTTGGTCGCCGAACTCGCGGGCTTGCCCGAAACCGAAGCGCTAGAGATCACGGCGGCGGCGGCGGGCAACCCGGACGAGCTGCCCTTTTCCGTTTATGCGGATATTGGCCAAATTGGCATTGCCGATGGCGAGGGTATCGCGCAGTGGAGCGAAAAGATCGCCGTCACGTTCGATGGCGAAGTCAGCCCCGGCGATAAGACGGCAGGCCAATGGCGCACGGCATTGGGCGATGCCGCACGTATCAAGTTGGACGCAGAACAAACCGACGAAGGCGCTTACACTCTAAATGCCTTCCAGATCGACAGTGAAGCCTTCGCATTCAAAGGGGACGGCACCGTCGACCCTGAAGCCAATGCGATAGATCTCGATTTTGATTGGGCGGCAAAAAACATCGATGCCCTCAACGCGGTCATGGCCCCGTCGAAAGTTACTGCCCTGAGCGGTTCAGCCACTGCCGTTGGTGCGCTGAATGCACCCAAGGTTGACGTTAAAGCCGTCGTTCGTGATCTGACCGCCGGTTTCGGCAGTGTCGATGCCATGGACTTGGTGATCGACTCAACGCCGCAAACAGATAGCACCTCGCAAACTCAACAATTCTCGTTCATCGCGCAGGCCGAGGGGTTGGCGTTAAACGATGATGCACTGCAACAAGCCCTCGGAGAGACGCCAACCTTCCGAGGTAATGGCGCGTTCTTTGGCGCTGAAAACCGGATTGCCGTTGAAAGCGTGAGCATCAAAGCCGCTTCGCTCGATCTGGATGGTAACGCGAATTACGACCTGACCGAAGGCTCACTCGACGCTGAACTCAGTGGTGCCGCTCGGAAACTTGGTCCGTTCTTGCGGGCCGCCGGTCTGCCGGTTGATGGCGTTGCTGAGTTGGCCATGAAGATTCAGGGCTTCACGGGAGAGACCGTCGAACGGATGTTCCTGAACGCTCAGCTTTCGCAACTGTCGTCCGAAGACGCGAATTACGCGGCGATCATGGGTGAAACCGCGGTGCTCGAAGCGTTGTTGGTCGAGTCTGATCCGGGTGTTGTCAACATCGAACGCGGTTTCTTCGAAAGCGCGACGCTGCGCACAGATGCAAAAGGCCAGTTCTCGGTCCCCGCCGACTCCGTCGATTTGGCGCTGGATTGGAAGCTAAAAGACGCTGTCCGCATCGCTCCCGTCATCGCGCCCGCAAAATTGGGTGCGGCTGAAGGCAACGCGATTTTGAAGGGCACGCTCTCCGAACCAAAAATCGATCTTACAGCCGTTGCATCAGACATTGATTTTGAAGGCTACGGCGCGAGCCGCGCAGAAATCATCTCCAGCCTGCAAATGCGCAAAGACCTGCGGGCACCGTTTTCGATGACGTCTTCGGTCGAGGGCTTTCGCGCGCCCGACCCAACCCTCGCAGCGTTGGTTGGTTCGACGCCAACGATCAACGCCACCGGCATCTATGACACGGCAACATCACTCGTCACCTTGGACGAGTCTGCTGCCGCTGTTGCGGCCGGCGACTTCACCTTGAAGGGCGACGTTCATCTTAAGAAACGCACACTGGACGCCTCCTACACCCTCGTCTCCCGCGATCTTGCGACGCTTGGCGCGGCAGCGGATGTCGAGATGAGCGGGAAGATCGATGCGGAGGGCTCAGCTGTCGGTCCCTTCACCGCGCCGATTATCTCGTCCCGTGCCGATGTGCGTGACCTCAAGCTGTACGGATATGGCGTTGAGGCGATGGACCTCGATCTAACAACTGAACCCGCGAACGAAGACGGCGATGTGCCATTCTCGCTTGATCTCGTCGCTGTCAGCCCGTCTCTAGGCGATCCTGACCTTGAAGCACTGATTGGTGACAATCCGAAGATCGCTGGTCAAGGGACGTTTAACCCCGAGAAGATGCGTGCTTCGCTGACAAACTTTGCCGCAGAACTCGATGCGATTAGCGCGACTGCCAAAGGCGATGTAGATGTCCTGAACAAGACGCTCGATCTGAACTTTGACCTCGACGCGAGCGACCTGAGTGGATTGAGCGGCGTCATCGACAAAGACGTTACCGGCGCGCTGAAAGCATCGGGCAGCGCTTCTGGCTCGTTTGTCGCCCCCGAAGTTGATCTCGATATCGACGGCCAGAACCTGCGGTTTGATCAATACAGTGTCGGCTCAATCAAGGGCCGTGTCGACGTACAACAGGCACTGGTGGGGTATTCCCCATTCGATGTTGATGTGGTCGCGCAAGATGTCGACCTTGGCGATCCTTCCTTAAACGCACTGATCGGCCCCAGTGCCGCGATCACCGCCAAGGGCGAATTTAATCAAATCGCTCAGGCCCTCACGCTCGACAGCGCTCGCTTTGACGTGGCCGCGGCCAAAGGCACGGCCTCCGGCTCGATCGATCTGAGCAACCAAGTCGTTGACATGGTCTACGATGTCGATGTGAGCGATCTAAAATCCATTGGCGAGGTCGCCGGTGTTGATCTCGCCGGCGCTGTTGCCGCCAAGGGCAGCGCCAAGGGTCGCTTCACGGCGCCACAAATCGATACAACGATCAAAGGTCGCGGCCTTCGCTATCAGTCATATGAGGTCGCAAACATTGACGGAACGATTAATATCCAACGATCGCCTGACGGCTTTGCGCCCTTCGATATCGACGTCGAAGCCTCTGGGGTAAACCTCGGCGATCCGGCACTCGACGCCCTCATCGGACCGCGCGCGACGGTAACGGCCAAAGGCGAATTCAATCAAACGACGCAAGCTCTCAATCTCGAAAGCGCTCGCTTTGATGTGGCCGCAGCCAAAGGCACCGCCTCCGGTTCAGTCGATCTGAGTAATCAGCGCTTCGACATGGTCTATGATGTCGATGTAAGTGACCTGGAGCCGATCGGCGAGGTCGGTGGCGTCGATCTGGCCGGTGCCGTTGCGGCCAAGGGCAGCGCCAAGGGCCGCTTCACGGCGCCACAAATTGATACAACGATCAAAGGGCGTGACTTGCGCTTTGAAGCGTATGAAGTCGCCAGTATTGAGGGCAAGCTAAACGTTCAGCAATCGCCTGACGGCTTTGCACCTTTCGATATCGACGTTGAGGCATCAGGGGTCAACCTCGGCGATCCTGCTTTGAACGCACTGGTTGGCCCGCGCGCCACCATCTCTGCCAAGGGCGCGTTCAATCAAGCCGCACAAGCGCTCAAACTTGATCGTGCTCGATTTGATGTGGCCGCCGCGAAGGGCACGGCTTCCGGTTCGGTTGATCTTAAAAACCAACTTCTCGATGTCGTCTATGACCTCGACGCCAATGATCTCGAGTCCATTGGCGATGTCGCGGACATCGAACTCGCTGGATCGGTTGCTGCGAAAGGCAGCGCGAAGGGGCGCTTTGCGGCTCCGCAGATCGATACAACAATCAACGGGCGTGGCTTGCGCTATGAAGCCTATTCGGTTGCCGCAATTGACGGCAAAATCGATATTCAACAATCGCCCAGTGGCTTCGCGCCATTCAACATTGATGTTGAAGCGAGCGGTTTGAACCTTGGTGATCCTGCTCTGACTGACCTCGTGGGGAACACGGCCTCGATCGCGGCGAAGGGTTCATTCAATCAGAGTGAGCAAAAACTGCGGATCGCCTCCGCCGATGTCGTGTCAGCGTTCGCCACGGCCAGCGCCAAGGGGGCGATTGACCTCGCCGATCAGTTGCTTGATCTCGATTTTGCGTTGGATGCCGCCTCGCTGGCCGGATTGCAGCCCGTCCTGAACAAAGACATTGCCGGGGCGTTGACTGCCACTGGATCGATTTCTGGCTCATTTGACCAACCTTCCTTGGCCACGAAGATCGATGGTGACGGACTGAGGTTCGATCAATACAGCGTCGCAGCCATCGATGGCGCCGTCAGCTTCAATCGCAAGCTCTCCGGTGCATCAACATTTGACATTGACGTGCGCGCCAGCGGCCTCGACCTCGGCGATCCAGCCCTGACGAATGCTTTGGGCCGCACGGCGACAATCACTGCAAGCGGTGGCTTCGATCAAGCCAAGCAAGCGTTGAGTCTCGACAACGCACGGGTCATCACCGACGCTGCGACCATCGCCGCCTCCGGTAACGTCAATCTGGGCGATCAAACGCTCGACGTTGCCTATGATGTGGACGCGAAAGACCTGTCGCCCTTCTCAGCCATCGCAGGGAATGATCTTCGCGGTGCCCTCAAGAGTAGCGGGCGCGCCTCCGGCTCGTTTACCGCACCTCAAGTGGCCGCAAAGCTGAACGGCCAAGGTCTGCGCTACGGCCCCTACTCTGTCGCACAGATTGATGGGCGCGTGGACTTAGCGCAGCGCGCCAATGGCCCTGCCCCATTCGATATCGATGTCACGGCGAGCGGCATTGACCTCGGCGATCCAAATCTTACCGCAGCCGTCGGCAGAACGGCTTCGGTCACCGCAACCGGCACCTTCGACCAAACCGCCCAAGTGCTGAACCTGACCCGTGCAAACGCGGCAACGGACGCCGCCCGCGCCAGTGCCTCTGGCACCGTAGATCTCAAATCGCAGACACTCGATGTGTCTTATGATGTCGATGCTGGAAATCTTGGAGCCTTTGCACCGCTTGTCGGCGCCGATCTGAACGGCGCGTTGCAAGCGCGCGGACGGGCGACCGGCCCGTTTGTTACCCCTGCCGTCAACACAACCCTGACCGGACGCGGGCTTCGCTATGACATCTACTCCGTCGGGACGATCAACGGAACGGTGAACATACCTCGTTCCACGGCTGGGCTTGCACCCTTTAATGTTGATGTCACCGCCAGCGCGATCAGCACCGGCGACGCCGCCCTAGACGCTCTGATCGGCGACAGCGCACTCGTCCGCGCGAACGGACGGATTGACCAAAAGGCTCAGATTGTTGAACTCGAAAGTGCGCAGGTCTCGACCCGTTCGCTCAATGCTGCCGCCGGAGGCCGCATCGATCTCGGCAATAAAACGCTCGATGTTCTTTTCAGCGTCGATGCAGCTGACATTTCCCCAGCGACCGCGCTAGTCGGAAAATCCCTTGGTGGCGCGCTAAAGGCCAATGGATCGGCGCGGGGTAGCTTTGCCGCCCCGATCATCAATCTCGACGCTGTCGGCACCGGTTTGGTTTACGACAAATACAGTGTCGGGCAGTTAAACCTCGATCTGACGATGGACGGCGCAAGCAGTGGAGTTGCTCCCTTTACGCTCGCCGCTCAAGCCTACTCACCCCGTCTTGGTGATGCGAATATCGACGCGTTACTCGGCGAGTTGGTGACGGTCGATGCACGAGGAACACTGGACCAGACTGCCCTCTTCTTACGGCTAGACGATGCAACGGTGCGCGCAAACGCCGGAGCGGCACGTCTTGCCGGTCTTGTCGATCTGAAAGGCAAGCAACTCGATATCGGGTATTCGGCGCATATCCCTTCGCTCGGGCAACTGCAGCCAATCATCGGCCAGGCGGTCTCGGGCGATGTACGGGTTGATGGTCGCGCGACGGGCGGCTTTGATGATCCCAATACGAGCGGTATCTTGCTTGGCTCTGGCGTTGTCTTCCAAACCTACGAGATGCCATCCGTCATCGCGAGCTATGACTTGCGCAATCTGATCACTGGACCGCGTGGCAGCGCCTCGGTTGATGCACAAACGCCGTTTGGTCCTCTCTCCGCGAATACTGCATTCGATTTAAGCGGCGGAAACTTGCGCATCGAACGCGTATCGGTCAATGGTCTTGGCGTGAACCTTGATGGTGGGTTCGAGGCGCTGCCGGGCGGTCTCTATGCTGGCAACGCGACCCTGCAAGCGACTGATCTCAGCGCGCTGGGGCAGTTCATCGGGCAAGACATTGCAGGCACGGCGAATGGAACGGTAAGTTTGAACGCTCAGGACGGGCGCCAGAACGTTGCTCTCGATCTTGACGGTGCAGACCTGCGCTATGCGCAGATCGTCAACTTCGGATCATTTACGGTGAAGGGCATCGTGAACGACGCCCTCAGCAGTGATCCCTATATCGACGGACAGGTGTTCGCGGCATCCGGTTCGGTATCCGGGTTCCCGATCCAGCAAGTCACCGCAACGGGGCGCGGAACGCTGTCAGCGTTGGAGGCTACCGTTAATGGCTCCGGAGGGATCACCGGTTCAGACAAGCTGCAAACCACCACCCTGCTCAATCTCGTGAACTTCCCGCGCGGCGCGCAAGTTTACAGCCTCGCGGCAAGTTACCTCGGTGTTCAACTGGCCTCGGCCCAGCAGTTCACATTGCGCGAAGTACCGGGCGGCGGCTGGCGCGCAGATGGGCTGGACCTGCGGATTGACGACGGCGAGGTTGTCGGAGCGGCAGAGTATTCGCCGAATGGCCTGCTCGCGAACTTGCGGATGCGCAACGTCCCGATGAAGCTCGCAGGTCTGGCCGGAGTCGATCTCATCCAGAGCGGACGTTTATTTGGCGATATGAATATCGACACACGCGGTGCACCGCGTGGCGACTTTTCTTTCAACGCGAAAGCCATTCGCTTGAAGGGCGCACAGCTCGACGATCCGTTTGATCTAAGTCTGATGGGAACGCTCGATGGGCGCGCGATGGATGTCGTCGCACAGATTGAAAGTGGCATCATCAATCAGCCCCTGAGGGCGGTCGCACGAATACCGCTTAAGCAAGTTGCGGCCGTTCCCGTGCCTCTGCCCGACAATTTCGCTCCGTTTAGTGCGAGTGTCGATTGGGAAGGCGATGTCTCGGAATTTTGGGCTTTTGTTCCGGCACCGAACCATGTCTTGTCCGGCCCCGTCGTAATCCGAGGCCGCGCCGCCGGTACGCTGGACGCCCCTCAGCTTGAGGGCGGAGCGGTTCTGACGGGTGGTCGCTATCAGAACATCGAATTCGGAACGTTGCTCGATCAGATCAATGCCACCGGGGATTTCACGCAAGATGGCCGCGTCGTCTTTAATCTGACGGCGACCGATGGCGTCACCGGCACCGTGGCCGCACGCGGTTCTTACCTGGTCGCAGACGGCACCATCGACGCCGGGATCGAGCTAAATCAAGCAGCGCTGGTTCGCCGCGATGATGCCACGGCGGTTATCTCAGGCAATGCCACAGCAAAAAGTGAAGGCAACGATATTGCCGTGCGCGGCGCTTTCCGAACAAATTTTGTAGAGCTACGCCTCATCGGCGGTTTTGGTGGATCGGTCATAGTCGTGGACGCCATTCCGGTCGGCGAGACGGCACCGCGCTTTGACCCCCCAAGTGAGAGCGGTCCGCCAAAGCGTGTCTCCCTTGATGTATCGCTTGATTTCCCCCAACAGGTTTTTGTTCGCGGACGCGGGCTCGATTCCGAATGGGGCGGCTCGATCCGCGCGACGGGGTTTGCCAGCGATCCGAAGGTCACGGGAACAATCGAGCGACGTCGCGGGATACTCGACCTTCTCGGACGGCAATTCGAGCTGGCCATTGGCGAAGTTAAATTTACCGGCCCTCTCGATCCTTTCATCAAGGTCCGTTTGCAACGCGAATCTAACGACATTACGGGTTGGCTCGACATCACCGGTCCTGCATCAGATATCGAACTGGAGTTCGGATCGATCCCCGCCCTGCCCCCGGATGAAGTGTTGCCGCGTCTGCTGTTCGGACGCTCGAAGCAATCTCTCAGCGGGCTAGAAGCAGCGCAACTTGCTGCGGGTGTCGCAACGTTATTATCGGGCAAGGCCAGTGCGCTTGACAACGTTCGTGGCGCGCTCGGTGTTGACGTGCTGCGTGTGGAAGGTGGCGACGGCGATGGGACATCTATCGCAACAGGTAAGTACCTTACGGAAGACATATTCGTCGGCGCGAAGCAAAATCTCGAAACGGGTGGAACGTCGGCATTCGTCGAAATCGAAGTGTTCGACAACATCGAACTTGAAGGCGAATTCGGGGCCGACGAGGCCGAGGGCAGCGCGAACTGGAAGCTGGATTACTAACGCGTCCCTTTAGGCGACGTTCGCATATTCTGGTGTGGTGCATTGTCCCGGCGCATCTTTGACCATGACGACAATCCCGCCAAGATCGCGCGTCTGCGCGAAATCGGTCTTGGCAATCTCAGCCAATTTTTCTTTTGCGAGATCAATCTCCCGATCAATCAGGGTCACCTCCTGATCATCAAAAGGAAGATTGTGTGCCGCTTTCGTGCGGAAGTAGACCATGTTGTTCAGTAGGTTATTTTGCACATCCATAAAGGTCCGGATCATCGCGCTCATCATCTGAACCTGATCATCCTGACTTTTTCGCGCCTGATTTTCATATTTTGCGCTCCACATCAAACGGAGTGCGAGAAGCCCGGAAAATAGAAAGGCCAAGACGGAGCCAACAAAGGCCAGACGCATCCAAACGATCTCGCGATCAACGATGCCGCACAGATCCGCAAAGGTCTGATCGATACGCGCCACATATCGTTTCTTATCCTGAATATAGTCCGCCGCCAGCAGGGATGCATACGCACTGGGGCTCGGTACACCTTGAGATGCCAGCAATGCGTTTATCTCGATGGTCCCGAGCCTGTTATTCGCCCTGCCGAATTGAACCATCAGATCGCGAGCGGTGGATTGATCCGACAAGACGATCGTTTCTGTAATCAATTGATCGAGGTGGTCGATGTGGGTGTCGTAGCGATGCTGGTAGAGCGCGTCACCAGTTGCCGTCATCATCAAGGCGGAACTGGTCAAGACCTCATCAATGCGTTTTATTTCACCGTAATTCGTCACCAACTGCTTTTGAACTGCGCTCCGGTCCGACACAATGAACCAACCAAAGATCGAAAGGACAGCAAGGCTTGCTGCCAGTGCCAAGCCCAGAAAGTTCTTTGATTGACCCCTGATATCCATACTCCTTGGATACAGGCAGCAGGTTTAACGCCCGGTTATACTTAGGGGGCGTTATTCATAAAATTTCAATCAAATCAGTTTCGCGATTGAGACGAATTTTTCCTACTGCTCGTTCGCTTCTGACGAATCCGATTCTGTTTTCACGGCGGCCGCCATCATTGCTTCGCGCAGAATTTCCCGGTCCCCTATGTGATTACTAAGGATCAAGATTAAACGCGCATTCAGAGCGTCGCTCTGCTCTTTCGACAAATCGCGATGAACCTCAAGCAGTTCGTCATAAAATCCATCCGGGTCCGGGATGTTGGGGGTCAGGTTAATTGGCATGGTTTATCCCTTTTTCCCGAGGGCGGTTCGAACCGCCACTCGGACGGCGAGCGGGTCATACTGTTTCCAGCGTGCCGCGACGTGTTGGTCGGGCCGGATAAGATAGACAGCAGCAGGTGCCTCGCCCAAGTATCGATCCTTCAGCGCACCACTTGGGTCATTGGCACCTGTCGTCAGTGTGACCACGTGCAGCGGGACGCCCTCAACTTCGCCCACATCCTGCGCTTCGGCGTTAATCGTCAGCAACGTGAAACATCCCGGGAGCCGTTGTAGCAAGAAACCATCATCAAGCGGGACATCCGCACAAGATGTACCGACGCGGGTTCGCGCGGGTCCGTCCAGCGCGTCTGGCCCGTTCAGGGGCATGTCATCGTAAACGCATGGGATTGAGAGCCTACCTGAATTCACGAGCGGTCTCGCGAAGGAATGTTCGCGCGCGAGGTCGAGGACGGCATTGCGGAAGACTTTGCTGATTTCTGATTTCGGGGTCAGGAAGTCTGTGGCACGGGTTGAATTGAGGACATTTTCATCCGCTCCAAACACGCGTTCCGTTGAATAGCTATCGAGCAATGCATCGGGTGCAAGGCCCTTGATGACCAAATCGAGCTTCCACGCCAGATTGTCGGCGTCCTGAATGCCCGAATTGGCCCCGCGCGCACCGAAGGGAGAGACTTGGTGTGCGCTGTCGCCCGCAAACAGAACCCGCCCGTGCCGAAACCTTTCCATGCGGCGACATTGGAACGTGTAGATCGACGTCCATTCCAGCTCATACTCGACGCCCTCGCCCAACATCGCGTCAACGCGGTCGCGGATACGTTGCGGTTCAAGTTCGACCTCTCGGTCGATGTCCCACCCGAGCTGAAAGTCAATGCGCCAGATGTCGTCAGGCTGTTTATGAAGCAAAGCCGACTGGCCCGCATTCTTGAACGGCGGCTCGAACCAGAACCAGCGCTCGGTTGGAAAGTCCGCCGTCATCTTCACATCGGCAATCAGGAAATTATCTTCAAATACACGGCCATCAAAACTCAACCCCATCATAGACCGCAACGGCGAGCGTGCGCCGTCGCAGGCGATCAGCCAATCCGCCTCAATCTCGTAGGGACCATCCGGCGTATCGACCGTGAGCGTCGAAAAATTGGTTTCGTTCGAAATCGCTGTGACAGCATGTTTTCCGCGAATTTCAATTGGCGCGCCCTCGGCCTGAGCGCAGCGGATTTCGTCCACAAGAAACTTTTCAAAATAGGGTTGTTGCAGGTTGATGAAGGCCGGGAATTGGTGACCATCTTCGGGCAGGAGATTGAATTCGAAAACTTTGTCATCGCCATGAAAGACTTTTCCGACGCTCCAGACCACGCCCTTATCGAGCATCGCCTGACCGGCACCGAGGCGGTCCGAGATTTCGAGTGTGCGCTTTGCGAAACAGATCGCGCGGGAGCCTTGGCCCACGCCTTCATGGTCATCGAGCACCAGAACCGGCGTTCCCTTGCGCCCCAGATCAAGGGCCAGCGCCATGCCGATCGGACCGCCGCCAACGATGACCACGGGGTGGCGCTGCGCGGGCATCTTCTGAGCCGCCACGGGCTCGTAAGGGTACAGCCGGAACGCAAGATCATAGCGTATATCGACCATCCGCTTGCCTCCCCTCCGACCGATCAGCCCTGAAGCTGCGCCCACATGTCCAGATCGCGCTTGTCAGTCCAGATGCGAGGCTGATCCATGCCGCGGGCCTCGTCATAGGCGCGCGACACATTGAACGGCAGACAGTGTTCGTAGATCGCATAGTCAGAGAACTTTGGATCGCAAACCTCGCGCACCGCATCCCATGCGTCCTTGAGACTGCCGCCCCGCGCTGCGACACGGGCCGCCGGACGATAGGCGCTGTCGAGGAAGTCGCGTGTACTCTCGATGGCAGTGTCGACCATCTCGCGGCCAACAAGCGCATCGCCCCGCCCCGGTGCAATCGCATCGACCTCATAAGCCTTGATCGCGTCGAGCGTGCCACCCCAATCGCTGAAGTGGCCGTCGCCACAGTAGCAAGCCGAGCGATACTCGACGATGTCGCCGGTAAACATGACGTTCTCATCGGCAACATAGGCCACAATGTCGCCGGCGGTGTGCGCGCGGCCCAAGTGTTTAAGGTCCACCCGGCGATTGCCTAAATATACCGTCATGCTGTCGCTGAATGTCGAGGTCGGCCATGTGAGGCCGGGGATGCTTTCGTGGCCTTCGAATAGACGCGGGAAGCGTTGGAACTCGCTGTCCCAGTCTTCCTGACCGCGCTCGGCAACCATCGCACGCGCCGCATCAGACATGATGATTTGATCTGCACTGAACGCAGACGCCCCCAGCACCCGGACGGCGTGATAATGTGTGAGAACGACATGGCTGATCGGCTTGTCGGTGACTTCGCGGACTTTTTCGATAACTTTGTTGGCAAGGCGCGGGGTCGCTTGCGCCTCGATGATCATAACACTGTCATCACCAATAATGACGCCTGAGTTTGGATCCCCCTCCGCCGTAAAAGCCCACAGGCCGTTGCCAACCTCGGTGAACGAGATTTTCTTTTCCGTCAGGTCGCCAGCAGAGGCAAAGGCTTTCGACATTTCTTTCTCCATCGTGCCGGAACATCGCCGGGTGAGTTTATTTCTTAGCTGCTCGGGTAGGGGTTTGTCAGCGCCGAGGCAAGTTGCCCTGTGCAATCGCCGAATCCAATACGGTATCCGTCACCATACGCCACGCCCGAAAGCGTCAAAGTGTCGCCGTCCTCGAGGAAGGTACGTGTCTCGCCCGTGTCGAGGGTGATCGGTTCTTTCCCGCCCCAACTTAGCTCTAGCATAGAGCCACGCTCTGATTTCTTGGGTCCGGATATGGTGCCCGAACCGAGCAAATCACCCGTGCGCATCGGACAGCCAGCGGTCGAATGGTGCGCAAGTTGCTGGGCGGCAGAATAGTACATCTCGCGATAATTCGTGCGCGCGATGGTCGTCGGAGCTTTGCCTTTTGGGGCGAGCGTAACGTCGAGCGCAATGTCGTAGAGCATCGGTCCCGCATCTTTCAGATGGTCGAGCAATTCGAACTCGCGGTCAGGGGTATCGATACGAAATGGCTCAAGCGCGGCCGCCGTCACAATCCATGGTGAAATCGTCGTTGCCGTGGCTTTCGCCTGAAACGGGCCAAGCGGTTGATACTCCCACGCTTGAATATCACGCGCGGACCAATCGTTGAGCAGTACATAGCCAAAGATCGCGGCATCGGCCTCCGTAACCGAGATCGGGCCATCGGAGGGCGTGCCTACAATGGCTCCCATCTCCAGTTCCAGATCGAAACGGCGAGAGGGCGCAAAGATCGGAAGGTCGTGGTCTTTGCCTTTTAGCTGTCCCCAAGGTCGGCGAACGTCTGTACCAGAGACAACCACGCTGGAAGCACGCCCGTTATACCCAATGGGGATATGCAGCCAGTTCGGAGGTAGCGCATTATCTGCGCCGCGAAACATGGTGCCGACATTGGTGGCGTGGTGGCGACCGGAATAGAAGTCCGTGAATTCACTGACCCGGAGTGGCAGATGGAGCGTTGCATTGGATTGGGCAACGAGATGCTGGGTAACGCTTATCTCAGAGTCGCTGCCCTCTGCGAGCAGTGCCGTAAGCCGATCCCGAAGCGACACCCACGCCGCCGCGCCGAAAGCCATAAAACTGTTCCATTCAGGCGCGCCAAAAACATCGCCAAAATCGAGTAACCCGTCAGATGCGCAGGCTTGGATGTCTAATATTTGGTTCCCAATGGCCACGCCGCAGCGCGGCTGCGTGCCGTGGGTCGAGAAAATGCCGTAAGGCAGGTTGTTTAACGGGAAGGGAGTCTCCGCGCTGTTCGCACTTTCCACCCATGATCGATTGAGTCCGCTCACTTGACCTCCGGCGTGCCGTCGAATTTCTTCTCAAGGCTCTCCCAACAGTCGATGTAGTCGTCTTGCAAGGGGGCTTCCTTGGCCGCGAATTCGGTCAGGTGTTGCGGGAAGCGGGTCTCGAACATAAACGACATGGTGTTGCCGAGCTTGGTGGCTTTCAGATCGGCATTGGATGCGCCCTCAAAGGCGGTTTTGTCGGGGCCGTGAGGCAGCATCATGTTGTGCAGGCTCATGCCGCCGGGGATAAAGCCCTTTGGTTTGGCATCATACTGACCGTAGATATTTCCCATCAGCTCGGACATGACATTCTTATGGTACCATGGCGGGCGGAAGGTATTCTCAGCGACCATCCAACGATCCCGGAAGAGAACGAAGTCGATGTTGGCTGTGCCCTCTCGGCCAGATGGTGCCGTCAGAACCGTGAAGATCGACGGGTCGGGGTGGTCAAAGAGTACCGCACCGACGGGGCAATAGGTTTGTAGGTCGTACTTCACCGGGGCATAGTTGCCATGCCACGCGACGACATCCAGCGGGCTGTGACCGATCTTCGTCTGGTGGAACTGGCCACACCATTTGACCGTGACCGTCGAAGGAACCTCGCGATCTTCGAAGGCCGCAACGGGGGTTTTGAAATCACGGCGATTGGCCATGCAGTTTGCGCCGACGGGTCCACGGTTCGGCAATTCGAACTTTTGCCCGTAATTCTCGCAGACAAAGCCGCGCGCCGGTCCCTCGATCACCTCAACCCGATAGACGAGACCGCGCGGTATGATCGCGATCTCTCGCGGTTCCAGTTCAATGATCCCAAGCTCCGTCACGAAACGCAGGCGCCCCTCTTGCGGGACGATCAACAGCTCGGAATCGGCGGAGTAGAAATAGTCGTCCACCATGCTTTCGGTAACGAGGTAGATATGGCTCGCCATGCCGGTCTGGGTGTTCACATCACCCGCCGTGGTCATCGTGCGCATCCCACTGAGCCACGTCAGCGCCTCTTCGCTGTGAGGCACGGGGTCCCAGCGGTACTGACCGAGGGAAGTAACGTCCTCAACGACATGCGGTGCCGATTTCCAATGCGGTAGCGCGATTTTCTCGTAGCGATGGGAGTGTTTGACCGACGGACGGATGCGATAGCACCAAGTGCGCTCGTTCTGCGCGCTGGGAGCCGTGAAGGCCGTGCCAGAAAGCTGTTCGCCATATAGCCCATAAGCACATTTCTGCGGGCTGTTCATCCCTTGAGGCAATGCACCGGGCAGCGCCTCGGTCTCAAAGTCATTGCCGAATCCGGGCATATAACTCTCGTGCGGCCCCGGCAAAGAGGGAGCGGAGGTCATGCGGTCGGTTTGAGTCAAGGCGTCCACGGCTGTTCCTCCTTGTCGCGCCGCTCCCTCCCTATTAGTCACTTTTGTAACTAACAATGGAAAAATGAAGTTCGAAACGCGAAATCAGACGACCTCTCCTCCGATTGACCGGACGTGAAGATCGCCTGCTTGGTACAAAACCTAAAGTAGGATCGTCACCATCGATGGCCAGATCAGCAGAACGGACAACGCCAACAACTGAATACCGATAAACGGTAGGAAACCTCGGAAAATATCGGTCAGCGAAATATGTGCGGGCGCTACGGACTTCAGATAGAAGGCAGCCGGCCCAAACGGCGGGGATAAGAAACTGACCTGCATGTTCATACAGAACAGCACCCCAAACCACACTGAAACGTGTTTTGGGTCGAGCGTCCCGAACAATCCGATTTCCTCAATCGGCATTGCCTTCACGATTGGGAGGAACACTGGGATGATCAACAGAACGATCCCAACCCAGTCCATGAACGCCCCCATGAACAAGAGGATCAGCATCATGGTTAGCAGCACGAGCAGCGCGGGCATTTCCGCGCCAACGATCAGGTTGGCGATGTACTTTGGTCCTCCGGCCAAGGTGTAAGCACCCGCCAACATCGCCGCACCGATGGTGACCCAAATAATCGTACCCGTCGATCTGAGGGTCCGCATCATGCTTTCCCACAGCAGGCCCATTGATGCTTCGCCGCGACTGAGCGCGATCAAGAAGACTGCGAACGCGCCCATGCCCGCAGCTTCCGTAATGCCGGAGATGCCGCCATAGATCGAACCGAGGACAACACCGATCACGGTGAAGGGGGGGACGAGGCCTTTGCCCCGCGCCCAGCCGTCACGCGAACGACTTACGCCGAAAACGAACAGCGCTAACGCGATACACAGTGCCAGGGCACCACCGAGGTACGGAATATGATGCGGCATGCCGAGTGTGATGGGATCGACATTCTCGCCCATATTCGCGTTCTGACCCGTGGCGGAAAAGAACAGCGCCCGAGCGAGCAACAGCACCGAAACAAATGCAAAAAGGACGGAAAGGAAGGCACCAAAAATCTTGGCCTTCTCGAAACCGCGCGGCTGCGCTTCGAGGGCCTCTAGCTCCGAAGCCATTGAGCGACGTCGGATCGACATGGACTGCCCGCCATCGGCCATATTGCCGGCATCTTCCTCCAACCGCGCGTCCAGCTCACCGATATCTTCGCGCAACTTCTCTTGCGGCAAGGGAGCTTGGGCCGGATCGAGCTGCGTCCGAATGACAATGTAGATAATGATGAATGTCGCCAGCATAAAGCCGGG
>CAZXMX010000001.1:0-57665 GCA_964641645.1 uncultured Neomegalonema sp. | reverse complement strand
TCTGTGAAGAACGACGCCGAGTTCTTCATCGAGTATTTCGCGCTCGATCTGATTATGGATGACGAGGGGACCTGTACCGGGATCATCGCTTGGAAACTGGATGATGGCACGTTGCACCGCTTCCGCGCCAAAATGGTTATTCTCGCAACAGGTGGTTACGGGCGTTCGTACTTCTCGGCGACATCAGCCCACACTTGTACCGGCGATGGCAATGGCATGGTGGCGCGTGCCGGACTGCCTTTGCAGGACATGGAATTCGTTCAATTTCATCCGACCGGAATTTACGGCGCAGGGTGCCTGATTACCGAGGGTGCGCGCGGTGAAGGCGGCTATCTCGTCAATTCAGAGGGCGAGCGATTCATGGAACGCTACGCACCGACCTACAAAGACCTCGCCTCGCGCGACGTCGTCTCGCGTTGCATGACGATGGAGATCCGTGAAGGGCGCGGTGTGGGGCCGAAGAAAGACCATATCTTCCTGCACCTCGACCATCTTCCGCCGGAAACCCTACATCAACGTTTGCCCGGGATTTCAGAGAGCGCGCGGATTTTTGCGGGTGTTGATCTCAACAAGGCACCCATTCCTGTTTTGCCAACCGTTCACTACAACATGGGCGGTATTCCGACGAACTATTGGGGCGAAGTTGTTGCACCGAAAGACGGCGATCCTGACGCGATCGTGCCGGGTTTGATGGCGATTGGTGAGGCTGGTTGTGCCAGTGTCCACGGCGCGAACCGCCTTGGCTCGAACTCCCTGATCGACCTTGTGGTCTTTGGCCGTGCCGCCGGCATCAAAGCAGCCGAAGTTGTTGACCGTGGCGCGGCGAACAAAGACATGCCGAAGGCTGGCGTCGATAAGGTTATGGACCGCTTTGACCGCCTCCGTAATGCGAGCGGAGACACTCCAACGGCGGACTTGCGCGACGATATGCAGCGCGCGATGCAAGAAGACGCTGCGGTGTTCCGCACAGAAGAAACCCTGCAATCCGGTTGCAAACGAGTTTCCGCGATTTGGCAGAATATGGCCGACATCAAAGTTACGGACCGTTCGCTGATCTGGAATACCGATTTGATGGAAACGCTGGAACTTGAGAACCTGATGGTGAACTCAGTTGCGACCGTCTACTCGGCTGAAAACCGCAAAGAAAGTCGCGGGGCTCATGCGCGTGAAGATTACACGGAACGCGATGACGAAAAATGGCGCGTCCATTCGCTATCGTGGGTTTCAGAGTCCGGTGGGGTTACCCTCGGAGATCGTCCCGTTCATATTGATCCGCTGACAAATGTCGGTGAAGGCGGAATCGAACAGGCGAAAATTGCCCCTAAAGCGCGGGTTTACTGATGGACCGATCGATTGAGTGCGCTCAAAGGCTTTCAATATCGGAGATCGAGTTGAAGTAGCCTCGTACTAGGTACTAACCTCTGAGAGCCATCTGCTCCGCAAGCTTGACGGGAGTGGCCTGCTCCTTGCGTCATCCTTTCTCAAACCTTTCCAGACGCGGTCAACGGGTCGGAATATGGATTGAAATGAGACAGGAGCCGGGGCAGATGGCAAAATCCCAACCTCGATATGGCGCATTCAACGTTAACCAAATTTGCCCAAGCAGTTGGGTGAGTTGGTCCTGCTACGCAGGAGGGTTGTTTCTCGCAATGTCACCAACGGCATTGATCGATATTGGAAATGGCGGCATCGGCGCGGCGGTGCTTGCGACGTCAATCCTATTGTTTTTTGTCAGTGCATCGTTGGTACAGCGTTACATGAGGCTTTCGCTGCTTTCCGGCTCTTACGGTAAGCCGCAAACCCTGACGACAGGGGGAATTTTTGGTGTGACACGCAATCCGATTTATGTCGCATTTCTGCTACCACTTCTCTCGATCAGTTATTTCTCAATTGCTGCAGCTTTGACAGCTTCCGTGGCTTACATTGGCGCAATGACAATGTTCATTATTCGATCGGAAGAGGTCATTTTGAGCCAAACCTTTGGTGCGGCGTACGATCAGTATGCGGCTAAAACGCCACGGTGGTTGTTCTTCTAAACTGAGGCTTCTAGGGTCTCGCCATGGAGTTTGCGAGACCGACACAGATTGACGAAGCACTGGCCTTGTTAGCGAAGGGCCATTGGGATGTTTTGTCTGGAGGGACGGACTATTTCCCCGGCCTGGGGGACGAGCTCCCCCTCTCACCGATCCTTGATATCTCTGGTATAGAACCTTTGCGCGGCATTGAGCGCGTGGACGATGGATGGCGGATCGGTGCGCTGACCACGTGGACCGACGTTATCCATGCGGACCTCCCACCCGCATTCGATGCACTGAAACTGGCAGCTCGCGAAGTTGGGTCCGTTCAAATTCAGAACCGCGCGACAATTGTCGGCAACCTGTGTAACGCATCTCCTGCTGCCGATGGCGTGCCACCGTTGTTGGTCATGGATGCCGGCGTGGAGCTATCATCGTCGGATGGACAGCGCGTCATTCCACTCGGCGAATTCGTTTTAGGAAATCGGCAGACCGACATTTCATCGAACGAACTCGTAACGGGCATTCTCATTCCGGAAGAGGGGGCGCTCGGACGGTCAGCATTTCTGAAACTTGGTACGCGAAAGTACCTTGTGATTTCGATCGCCATGGTGGCGGTTCGGTTGGAAGTCGATGGCGATTGCATTTCCAAAGCTGCGATTGCTGTCGGGGCATGTTCTGCCGTTGCGAAACGACTGTTCGATATTGAAGCGGCATTGCTTGGAATGCCACTCTCCGAGGTCTCTAAGGTGGTGACGGAAGAGAGATTTTCTGACTTATCCCCGATTTCTGATGTTCGGGCACCAGCCTGGTATAGGACACTCGCTGCTGTTGAATTGGTGAAGCGCACGTTGGATGAGGCGGCGAAGCCATGAGAGTCAATGGCTCGGAAGTCGGCGCGACGAACCCTACAGTGCGGTTGTCGGCGTTCTTGCGAAATGAATTGGGTTTAACGGCAACCAAAGTTGGCTGTGACGCCGGAGATTGCGGCGCCTGTTCCGTTCTGATCGACGGCTCACCTGTCTGTGCATGTTTGACGGCTGCGGGCCAAGTTAATGGATCGGATGTTACGACTTTGGAGGGGTTGGCAGACGATCCTCTCACAGAACGCCTTCGCGAGAGCTTCCTTCACCACGGTGCCGCGCAGTGCGGAATTTGCACACCGGGAATGATAGTCGCGGCCATTGCTTTGCTACGAAGTAACCCGCGACCTGCTCAACAGGAAGTGGAAGATGCCCTTGGTGGAGTGCTGTGTCGATGCACTGGCTACGCGAAGATTGTTGACGCCGTCATGACGGCAACAACGTTAAATTCCCGTCGTGAGAAACCGAGTGCGGGCCAAAGTATTGGACGCGCGATCGCGCACCTCGATGGGCGTCCAAAAGTTGAGGGTAGCCTTATCTACGGCGACGACGCATTGCCAGACGATGCGCTGCTAGCTCGCGTTATTCGTTCGCCACATCCACATGCAGCGTTCACTTTTGGGGACACTGAGAGGTATCTATCGAAGCATGGGTTGCTAGCGTGGTTCGACGCGCGTGACATTCCCGGTAAAAACTGTTTCGGCGTTATTCCGCCGCTCGCGGATCAACCTGTTTTTGCGGACGGCGTCGCTCGATATCGAGGCGAGGCAGTGGCCTGTGTCGTTGGTGAACCCGAAGCAGTTCGTGCCCTGCGCGAAAGCGAATTTCCAGTCTTATGGGAAGAACGTCCATCCGCAACGACGCCTGACGAGGCACTGGAGGCCGACGCTCTTCACCGCTCACGTCCTGACAATATTCTGATCACGGGTCTCGTCCAACGGGGCGACGCTGAAGGTATGATTGCGAATTCGGCGCATTCGGTAACGGTAGAGACGTCGACTCCGTTTATCGAGCACGCATACATCGAACCTGAAGCCGGTTGGGCGGAGCGCGAAGGCAATCGGCTCACCGTTCATGGATGTACGCAAGCGGCGACGATGGATCGGGAAGAACTCTCTGCGATCATGGCACTCGATATGGAAGCGGTGCGTGTTGTGCCGACCGCATGTGGTGGCGGCTTTGGTTCCAAACTCGATGTATCTTTCCAACCTTATGTTGCTCTCGCTGCCTGGCACCTCAATCGCCCTGTTGGAATTTGCTACACACGCGGCGATTCCATGCGCGCGACGACGAAGCGCCACCCTTCGGAGATTACGCTAACGGTCGGTTGCGATCGGGAAGGCGTCGTCAGCGGTTTTGACTTTCAAGGGACCTTTAACACCGGTGCATACGCGAGCTGGGGGCCGACGGTTGCGAACCGGGTTCCGGTTCATGCTTCTGGACCTTATTACACGCCGGATTATCGCGCGCGGAGTATTGCCGTTCATACCCATTGTCCGCCAGCAGGTGCGTTTCGCGGGTTTGGGGTTCCACAAGCTGCAATCGCGCAAGAGCTCGCCTTTGATGACTTAGCTGAAAACATTGGAATGGACCGACTTGCGTTTCGCTTAAAGAACGCGCTCCGAGATGGTCAGCCTACGGTCACCGGACAGGTCTTTGAGACCGGTGTTGGCATTGCTGCGTGCCTAGAGGCGCTTGCGTCGGAATGGTCCGTCGTCGGAGAACGCATCGCTTCGTTTAACAAAAATGCAAATGGGTCGGGATTGCGAAAAGGAATCGGGATTGCTTCGTGTTGGTATGGGTGCGGAAATACGTCTCTACCGAATCCTTCGACCATCCGAATGGGTGTCACTGCGTCCGGCGAAGTAGTATTGCACCAAGGCGCAATGGATATAGGGCAGGGCGCGAACACGGTCATCACGCAGATTGCTGCTGACTCGCTTGGAGTCCCTGTCCATGCCATTCGTCTCGTCGGTGGAGATACGGATCTAACGCCGGATTGCGGCAAGACGTCTGCGTCGCGGCAAACCTACGTGACGGGGGCAGCTGCGATGTTGGCTGGAAAAGCGTTACGAGCCTCGATCTTGCGACATGCAAATGTAGCTGAGGATGCACAGTTCACGATCGGGGATGGGACGATCCGTTTTGGCGAGACCGCAGTCGAGTTGTCGGGGATGCCATCGGATGCACATGGCTACGTTTTCACGGCGGAGGAAACCTATAACCCTCCCGTAACCGCGTTGGACGAGAACGGCCAAGGAAAACCCTATGCCGTTTATGGGTATGGTGCGCAGATGGTCGAGCTAACGGTCGATACACGTCTGGGGACGGTTAAGTTAGATCATATCACGACGGCGCATGATGTAGGCTGCGCAATTAATCCTCTACTGATTGAAGGGCAAATCGAAGGCGGTGTGGCCCAAGGGATCGGGCTGGCGCTGATGGAGAATTTTGTGCCGGGCAAAACCGAAAATCTGCACGACTACCTCATCCCAACATTTGGCGATATGCCGTCCTTCACCCATCACATTATCGAAGTCCCGGATGCGGAAGGGCCTTACGGTGCGAAGGGTCTGGGAGAACACGTTCTGATCCCCACTGCCCCAGCGATCCTAAATGCGATCCGTCATGCGACCGGTGCGAAGGTTCGTCATCTGCCAGCAACGCCAGATAAAGTTCTGGCTGCGTTGAAAGTTGTTCACTAATGGCTGAACGCGTCGAGAAGATCCGCTGCGATGCCTGTCCGGTGATGTGTTATATCGCGGATGGTCGTTCCGGCGCTTGTGACCGCTACGCCAATGAAGGTGGCGAATTGGTGCGCGTTGATCCTTTGGTGATTTTAGAGCGAGCAGATCAAGCAGTTCCTTTCGTCGGAGACGATTGGGATGGTCGTATCGCGCCGAAGGAAACCTTCGTGACCGCCATTGGTGCAGGCACGACCTATCCAGACTACAAGCCCGCGCCTTTCATCGTCTCGTCCGAGATTGATGGCATCGATATCGTAACAGTCGTGACCGAAGGTATCTTCAGTTATTGCGGTGCCAAAGTGAAGATTGATACAGATCGTCACCTCGGCCCGGAACGCGCATTGGTCCGATGCGAGGGCGAGCCAGTAGGTCACGTAACGACGGCTGAATACGGTTCGCAGATGTTATCGCTCGGCGGCGTACATCACCTGACAGGGGGCGGAAAAAAGGAGGGCCGCGTAACCTGTTCGACGTTGTTGGCCTTGTGTAACTGTGAACCTGTTGAATTCACGATTGATAATGGATTGACCGTCATTGTCGAGGCAGGGGCAGCTCCGATTATTGACGGCACGCCCGAAGAACGAATGCGAGTTGGTTGTGGCTCGGCAACCGTGGGAATGTTCGCATCGCAGTGGCAGGGCCTTGTCGATGAAGTGGTTGTGGTCGATGACCACATCACGGGCGTCGTATCGGAGCATCAGGCGGGAAAAGTGCTCAATTGGCCGGCGAGCGGTATTCGTATCAACGGTCGCCGATCGACGCCGGGACGATATTTTCAGGTCGCGAATTCCGGGACGGGTTGGGGAGGAACCGATCTGACGGACCCGCTCGCCATTCTCAAAGAATTCAAACCAGACGTGGCGAAACCTGGACAATCGATGTTGATGGTTTCGACGACTGGTGAAAACTTCGCCTATTTTGAGTTGAATGAAGGTCTAACGCCTGTCGAGAAAGAGATGCCGGAACAATTGATGCCGTCGATTGAACGCATCGAGGAAAACTGTGAGCCCGCCCTGTGCTCGGTTGCATTTATGGGGGGAGCGGGAGGATCACTGCGAGCAGGAGCGACGGAAAACCCGGTTCGGTTGACGCGCTCGGTGAGAAAAGCTCTCGCGAACGTTACGATCGGCGGAGCTCCGGCATATCTGTGGCCCGGTGGCGGGATTACGATTATGGCGGATGTCACACAGATGCCGAAAGGTGCCTTTGGGTATGTTCCGACGCCTGCACTGGTGGCGCCGATCGAGTTTACCCTACCGCGGGACGAGTATCTGGCACTTGGAGGTCATGCCGATCATATCATGTCTCTCGACGATGCCGTTGCCGGACGCGTGGGGCCGCAGAACGATCACCGTCTTGTGGGCCATAGGCGGGAGTTTGCCGTCGAGGGTGTTCCATGGCCGGTGAAGGCCGAGAACGGCGAATGACGGGACCTCAATCCGCTGTATTGGGAAGGCGTTTGCATCTGCAGCATGGCCCGATCGATTTGATCGTTGAATCTTGGGGTGATGAAAGCGAAATCGAAGCGGCCTATCGGCAAGCTGCAACAGCTTTTGAAACAGTTCTACAAACTTTAGTCGATGAATTACCTCAGTTGCGCCGCGAAGCGCATGGTCTTGTCGTACAAGGGCAGGTCGCCAAGCGGATGGTCGAGGCCACCGAGCGCCACGAGGCGTTTGTGACTCCGATGGCGGCAGTGGCGGGATCAGTGGCGGATCATATTCTCGCCGCGACGCTTGACGGTCGAACGCTCGCGAAAGCGAGCGTCAACAACGGTGGCGATATTGCGCTTTGGCTTGGAGGCAAAGAAAGCCTCACGATTGGTGTCGGCGATGTCAGAAATGAATCTGTGACACTCACCCCGGTCATGGTTCAAGCTAGCGACGGAATTGGTGGCGTTGCGACGAGTGGTTGGGGTGGACGATCTCACTCGCTCGGTGTGGCAGAGTTTGTGACCGTCTTTGCAAAAGATGCTGCGACGGCTGATGTCGCCGCAACGCTGATCGGAAATGCGGTTGATGTGCCGACGTCTGATCAGATCAAGCGGGTGCCAGCCCTACAGCTTTCTCCTGATAGCGATCTCGGAAGCCGAATGGTAACGGTGGAGGTCGGTGCGCTATCTGAGACCGATATTTCGTCGGCATTGATGCGCGGGCAAAGCTGCGCAGAGAAGATGCTGCATCGTGGCTTGATCAACGCTGTGGTTCTGGGATTGCAGGGCCAGCGGAAGGTAGTCGGGAGCGGGATGTTCATGTCGTCCCTCGAACGCACGGAAACTCTGCTTTTGAAAAACGTTGAAATGACGGGAGGGATGGCATGAAGGCCAAGATTCGAAAAATTGTTGTGACTGTTGAAGAGACGCTATCGGAACAAGGTCAAACGATCTCCCCTCCCACGCGCCGTGCCGCAGCGATTGCTGTCATTGAGAACCCCTTCGCCGGCCAGTACGTCGAAGATCTCGATCCCTTGATGCAGATTGGCGAGGAGCTTGGTGGATTGCTTGGGGAGAAATGCGTTGCGGCGCTTGGCATTACGCCCGAACAAGCACAAAGCTATGGGAAAGCCGCGATGGTTGGCGAGACTGGCGAGTTAGAGCATGCCGCTGCCCTCTTGCATCCACGTATGGGTAAACCGCTCCGAGCCGCTGTTGAAAAGGGCGCGGCGCTCGTGCCATCGTCAAAAAAAATGGGATCAATGGGCGCGCCGCTCGACATTCCTTTAGGACACAAAGATGCCGCTTATGTTCGCTCCCATTTCGATGGGATGGAAGTGCGCATCAATGATGCGCCACGAACGAATGAGATCATGGTCGCAATCTCAGTCGCCGATTCGGGCCGCCCCCTGCCGAGGGTCGGTGGGCTGGAGCATCATGATGCCAAGGGCGAAGACGGGTTGCGTTAACCAGTCTCCATCGCAAGCCGAACAACAGCTGCGCGAAGATCTTCGATGCCTTCTTGTTTCTCCGCCGAAGTGATTATCAGCTGCGGATAGGCGGCAGGGCGTTTGCTAATGATCTTCGCGGTTGCTTCGATGACAGAATCCAGTGCTGCAGCTTTAACCTTATCCGCTTTGGTCAAAACGGTTTGGTAGCTCACTGCCGCCGCATCCAGCATATCCATGATTTCGGTATCGACAGCTTTGATGCCGTGGCGCGAGTCGATCAGCAGAAAGCAGCGTCGCAGGCTTGCACGCCCTGAGAGGTATCCATTCAGAACACCTTGCCAGCGCTCGACTTCTGACTTTGGTGCTTTGGCATAGCCGTAACCGGGTAAATCGACGAGGTACAGGCTCACAATGTCCGGATGCGCCAACGCAAAGTAATTGAGTTGCTGTGTCCGACCCGGTGTGTTCGATGCCCGTGCAAGATTTTTGCGTCCCGTTAGGGCATTTATCAGACTCGACTTCCCGACATTGGAACGCCCGGCGAAGCAAATTTCGAGACGATCACCGGCTGGCAATTGCTCAAGCTTCGCCGCGCCGATGATGAAGTCAGCCTCGCGGGCGAATAGAAGACGCCCAGCTTCGATCTCACCTTCGGTGTAAGGGGTCATTCCGTCTTCTTACGTGTGAATAGAGCTTTCATATTGTCGAACAGCTCAATCTTCGCTCCCTGCGACTTCATAATCGTGGCTTGCTGAATGATCGTTAGGACGTTGTTTGCAGTCCAGTAGATCACCAAGCCCGCTGGGAAAGACCCAAGGAGGAAGGTGAAGAACACTGGCATCCAAGCAAAGATTTTCTTTTGGATCGGGTCCGGTGGAGCAGGGTTCAACTGCATCTGCATCCACATCGTGATGCCCATGATGATTGGCCAAATACCAATCAGTAGGAAGGTTGGTAGCGACCAATCAAAGAGTCCAAAGCCTGTGAAGATGCTCGTTGGGTCCGGAACTGAAAGGTCTTTGATCCATCCGAAGAAGGGTGCGTGACGCATTTCGAGCGTGACGAAGAGAACCTTATAGAGCGCAAAAAATACAGGAATTTGGAGGAGGATCGGCAAGCAACCTGCTGCCGGGTTGACCTTCTCTTTCTTGTAAAGATCCATCATCGCTCGCTGCATCGCTTGCGGATCTTCTTTGTGTTTCTCCCTGATCTTTTCAGTTTGCGGCTGAAGCTTTTTCATCCGCCCCATTGAGACATAAGATTTATAGGCGAGCGGGAACATCACCATCTTGACGATACAAGTGAGCAGAATAATCGCGACGCCGAAATTGCCAACCAGTTTGTAGATCGTGCTGAGGAGCCAGAAGAATGGCTTGGTCAAGAAGTAGAACCAACCCCAGTCAATCGCATCGTACAGACGATCAACGCCGAGCGACTCTTCGTATTCCTTGAGGACTTCAGCGCGTTTTGCGCCAGCAAAGAAATGAATTTTGCTGCTGGCGGACTCGCCGGGAGCGACAGAGACCGCATCGAGCCGGACGTCCGTTTGATAAACTTCGTCCTTTATCCCGACTTTATAGGCTGCGGTGAAAGCCGTTCCCGGTTCTGGAATGAGCGCGGTCATCCAGTACTTGTCAGTGAAGCCAATGTAGCCGTTATTGGCGACGTCGATTTTCGTGATGTTCGCATTCTCTGCCCGCTCAAAAGGCGCATCAGCAAACTCGTCGTAATCCAACTCTTCGGTAATTCCGTCCGCCGCGCCGATAGCGCCTTCATGCAGCAGATACATACCGAGTGTTTCAGGTTCGCCGTGGCGTGCGATCAGGCCGTAGGGGCGCAGCGTTAAAGTCTCGTCAAACGAGTTCGTAACCTCTTGCGTTACGGTGAAGAGGTAGTCTTTGTCGATCTCATAACGTTTGCTAAAAACGAGGCCCTTATCGTTCGTCCATTCAAGAGTAACCGGTGCATTCAGGCCGAGCGTTCCACCCTCGGTTTGCTTCCACTCGGTTTTCAATCCGGGCAACGAACCCGCGTTCGCGCCGAACCAGCCAAAAACTGAATAGTAAGCCGCAGGTCCGTTCTCTGGGGAAAGCAGCGTGACTTCCGGAGAGCCTTCTTCGATTGTGACGTGGTAATCTTTCAGGTTGAGGTCATCGATCCGGCCGCCAATTAGAGAAATTGAACCGTCAACCGCCGGACTATCAATCGTCACGCGACCGCTTTTCGCGAGCGCATCCTCTCGGGAAAGCACGACGGCTTGAGCGGGTGCGACGATCCCGCCAGGCGCTGAGGCGCCATCTGCCGTGACCTCAGGATTTTCCGCTCGCTGAGCCGCCTGGATTTCCTGAGCGATCCGAGCTTCCTCGCGCTGCGGGCCGATCACAAATGCTTCCCACAGTCCGATGACAAGGAAACTCAGCACGGCTGCGAGAATCAGGTTTTTTTGGTCGCCCATTCAATGGCTCCGAAGTATAGGAAATCTTTCCCGCAACAGGTTGTGTGCAGGTCGCGATGGTTCAAGCGGTCTGCGACCGCTAGGTCAAGAGTTTTGCGGTTTATCTTCGGCTGGGACCGGATCAAATCCACTTCCTCCACCCGGCCTGCACTTCACTAAGCGGCGAATCGTCATCGCTAACCCTCTGATCGGGCCATGGCGGTCCAATGCTTCCAAGGCATAGGAAGAACAAGTTGGTTGAAATCGACAATTTGATGCAATCAGAGGTGATATGGCAGCCCGGTAGATGTGAACAGGGACTTTCATGAGGCCAACAATGCCGCGACGGATCATCGGGTACCACTAGGACGCGAGCGTTCAATCGCCTTGAGAAAGTCACGGCTCAAAGCGTCGAAGGGCAGGTCGATCGTGGTGTTTTTCCGAGCAATCAATACGTAATCGCATCCAGCTTCCCCACAGGTAGGCAAGAGCCCGTTCGCAAGCGCACGCATCCGGCGTTTCGCGCGATTGCGAATTACAGCATTTCCGACCTTTTTGGAGGCAGTAAAGCCGACTCGGATGTCATCAGAGTCGTCGCGACGCGCCCGATATTGAAGAATAAAGCCGTCAGTGACGGCTTTTCGAGCTTTCGCTGCAGCGAGAAAGTCTCGCCGGTGTTGCAATCCGACAAGCGTAGAACGTTCTACGCTCACATCGGTGTCATCAAGCGCTGAGCTTTTTCCGTCCACGGGAACGCCGGGCGTTAAGGATTTTACGGCCATTTTTGGTGGCCATGCGCGCGCGGAAGCCATGGCGGTTCTTGCGAACGCGGTTGCTGGGTTGAAACGTGCGTTTCACGGGGGCCGCTCCTATTATTGGGGGCAAGCCCCGCTGTGTAAACATACCAAGTACGCCCAAGCCAGAAGGCCCGGGGTCGGAGACGGGCTTATAGAGCGAGCATTCGTTCACGTCAACGCCATGAACGCTTTACGAACGTATCGATTTGTTTCAATCATCTAAGGCCGGTTCACAACGCCTCAATGCACCGTGAAGTGGGTCTCTCTGCTAACCCTTATACGCAATAACGGCATCACTGTCGGGACAGGCAGGAAGGACTCACCCATGACGAAAGATAGAGACATGGCAGAAACGACCGCATCACAAATCTCTTCCGGGCAAGAGAAGAGCTTAACCCGGTTCCTACCGCTTATCGCTTTAGGTGGTGGTGCAATCTTGGGTTTCATTTTCCTGCGTGAGTATTTGTCCCTCGATACCCTTCGAGATAACCGCGAAGCACTATTGGCTTGGCGAGACGACAACTATTTACTCGCCGCTCTCGTCTACGTGCTGGCCTATGTTCTTGTGGTCGCATTCTCGATCCCGGGCGCGGCGTTTATGACGTTAACGGGCGGGTTTTTGTTCGGGTTGGTGCCGGGAACGTTGTTGACTGTCGTTGGCGCGACTACCGGTGCGGCTTGTATCTTCATTGCTGCGAAAACCAGTTTCGGCGAATCGTTAAAAGAACGCGCAGGGCCTTGGATGGAGAAGTTCGAGAAGAGCTTCCAAGAAAATGAGATCAGCTTCTTGTTCTTGTTGCGCCTCGTTCCGGCGCTTCCGTTCTTTGTCGCCAACTTGCTACCCGCGTTCTTCGGAGTTTCCTTGTTCACCTACGTTTGGACGACATTTCTAGGTATTCTCCCCGGCACGGCCGTATACACGTCAATCGGAACGGGCCTCGGTGAGGTCTTTGCTCAAGGCGGTGACATATCGCTCAACATCTTTGCCGAGCCCTCTGTTTGGGGTCCCTTCGCCGCTTTGATTGCTTTGGCGATCATGCCAATTGTTATCAAGAAAGTACGCGGCAATTCTGCTGCTGCGAAAGACGAGGCCGATGTCTAAAAATTTGAAAGTTGATTTGTGTGTTATCGGCGCGGGGTCTGGTGGCCTGTCGGTCGCTGCCGGGGCTGTCCAAATGGGTGCCTCTGTCGCACTGATCGAAAAGGGCGAGATGGGCGGCGACTGCCTGAACTACGGCTGTGTCCCCTCGAAGGCGCTGCTGGCTGCCGCAAAAGCGGCCCATGCCCATCGTTCAGGCGAGAAGTTCGGGGTTGCGGCTGATGAACCGAAAGTCGATTTCGCTGCGGTAAATGCTCATGTGAAGGACGTGATCGCAGGTATTGCCCCTCACGATAGTCAGGAGAGATTTGAAGGGCTGGGTTGTACGGTAATCCGCGACGGCGCAAAATTTGTCGGGGCAACCACCGTCGAAGCGGGCGGTTATACGATTGAGGCCCGTCGCGTCGTGATTTCGACCGGTTCTTCACCCTTCGTACCGCCGATTGAAGGTCTACAAGAAACTCCGTACTTCACGAACGAAACGATCTTCGACAACACCGAGTTGCCGGAACGCCTGATCGTCGTTGGCGGTGGTCCTATCGGTATGGAAATGGCGCAAGCTCATCGGAGACTTGGTGCAGACGTTGTTGTTCTAGAGGGGGCAAAAGCCCTCGGAAAAGATGACCCGGAACTGACGGCAATCGCATTGGAGAATTTGCGGGCCGAGGGCCTCGATATTCGCGAGGATGCGTTGGCTGAGCGGGTTTCAAATGACGGGGGTAAAATTCAGGTTCACCTAAAAGGTGGAGAAGTTGTCGAAGGTTCACACCTTTTGATGGCCGTGGGGCGACAGGCGAATGTAGACGGGCTTGATCTCGAGAAGGCGGGAATTGAGTACAGCCGCCGTGGGATTTCCGTTGGTGCGAACTTAAAAACGACGAACAAAAAAGTCTTTGCGATTGGTGACGTAACTGGTGGCCTCCAATTTACGCACGTCGCCGGGTATCATGCAGGTGTCGTCATCCGAAGCGCGCTGTTCCAGATGTTTTGGGCGAAAGCTTCAACGGCTCACATTCCTTGGGTGACCTATGTCGACCCTGAGATCGCACATGTCGGCCTGACCGAAGATCAGGCAAAGTCGAAGTTTGGGTCAGGAGTTTCGGTCTTGCGTTTCGCCGCTAACGAGACAGATCGGGCTCAGGCGGAACGTACTGGCAAAGGCTTGATTAAGGTTGTGCTTAAAGGCTCGAAGATCATTGGTGCGTCTATTGTTGGTAAGGGCGCGGGGGAGATGATCCACCTTTGGGCTTTCGCCATCGCGAGTAAACAGAAGATCGGCGCCATGGCCGGATATGTGGCTCCCTACCCCACATTGGGCGAAGCCAGCAAAAGAGTTGCCGGAAGCCATTATACGCCCAAATTATTTAGTGACCGAACGCGAAAAATCGTCGGGTTGCTCTCGAAACTGGGCTAAGGCTCAAGGCAACGGAAAGGCATCATAAGAATGCGAATGTTGCGCAGTTTGTCGGGACGATTGCTGGTCCTCACGATTATATTCGTGATGCTGGCCGAGGTTCTCGTATTCGCCCCATCCGTAGCGCGATTTCGGGTGGACTATCTAAAAGAGCGTTTGGCTGCATCAAACATTGTTGCTCTTGCTTTGTTGGATCGAGAAGTCGGTTCCGATAACGAAATGGACTTGCTACGAAGCGCTGAGGTTCGTTCAATTGCCTTGCAGCGAAGCGGTGCGCATGTTCCGGTGTTACGCGGAAATTGGGCCGATCCGGTCAATGAAACGTTCGATCTGGATGAAACGACAACTTTTGATGATCTGCTTGAGGGCTTCAAAGTTCTAGCTCGGAACGACCCTCGGCGAGTGATCAGGGTCATGGGCTCGCCAGAAGCCGCGCGAAACCCAATGGGCGACAAAGTAGAAATCACGCTTCGCGAAACGCAATTGCGCGATGCGATGGTCGCTTTTGGCCTACGTGTTTTGGCGGTCTCTCTCATTATCTCGTTGTTGACGGCTGGCCTTGTTTTCCTGAGTCTGAATCGTTGGCTTGTGCGTCCGATCCGTCAGGTGACGTCGAACATGATTGCGTTTCGGCAAGCACCCGAGGCGGCAACGATTATTGTGCCCGGCACTGGACGCGATGAAATTGGCGAAGCACAGGCTGAGCTTGCTGCGATGCAGACTGAGTTACGTGCTTCGTTGAAGCAAAAAACCCGGCTAGCCGGGTTGGGTGAAGCGGTCGCGAAGATCAATCACGATCTAAGAAATATTTTGGCTTCTGCACAAATTTTGACGGACCGTTTGGAGACAAGCCAAGATCCGATGGTTGCGAAGACCGCGCCGAAATTGCTTCGATCACTCGACCGTGCGACGGCACTATGCGAGCGGACGCTGGAATTTGGTAAAGCCGAAGAACTTGAGCCTGAACGTCGCCGCGTAATGTTGCCAACGTTCCTAGCCGAAGTTCAAGAGCATTTGACACTCGCACATTCAGAGAGTGTGAACGTTGAAGTCACCTGCGAGCCCGATGCCTACGTCGAAGCAGACCCCGATCAACTTTACCGGATCGTCCACAACCTTGCCAGAAACGCTGCACAGGCATTGGAAGCAAACGGAAATGGCGGAACGGTGGCTCTCTCTGCTCGGCGTTACGATGGCAAAGCTGAGATCGACATTATCGATGATGGGCCGGGAATGCCGATGGTGGCTCGTGAGAACTTGTTCAAAGCCTTCAAGGGCGGTGTTCGCAAAGGCGGGAGCGGGCTTGGCCTCGCCATTGCGCTGGAGCTGGCGCGCGGCCACGGGGGCGGTGTTGAACTCGTCGATAGCACGACCGATGGAACCTGCTTCCGCGTGAGCATTCCCGACACGGCAGGCACTGAGTGATCACGCGGCCCGGAGCGCGCAATGCTCTGACGGATGTTAGTGGAATACGTGTCGGAAATTCTGAAGATCTAAAAGCTCGAACCGGTGTCACGGTCGTCCGTTTTAACCGGGCTATGCGGTGCTCGGTCGACGTTCGCGGAGGCGGGCCGGCGACACGCGAAACAGACGCTGTCGGGAACGACGGAACGCTCGGTATTGCGCATGCGATTTGCCTCTCTGGAGGATCAGTTTTTGGTCTTGGGGCTGCAGATAAAGTCGCCTCTATACTATCGGCGGAAGGAGAAGGTTTCGTTCCTGTCGCCGCCACTCCACCCGTTCCGATCGTCCCGGCGGCATCGCTTTACGATTTGAACAACGGCGGCGACAAGTCTTGGAACGATGAACCGCCTTACCGTTCGCTCGCGGCAGAAGCGATGAAGGCAGAATCCCAAGACGTACCGTGCGGATCGGTGGGGGCCGGATATGGCGCAACAACCGGAGCTTGGCTTGGCGGCCTCGGAACCGCTTCCCTTGAAATGGGGGAAGACCGCGTGGTTTCAGCCTTGGTCGCTGTGAACTCCATCGGGTCTCCGGTGATGCCGGGAGGACACTGCTTTTGGTCTTGGCCATTCGAGATTGAGGGAGAATTCGGTGGATTGAAGCCGGACCTTGCATCGAATGTCACGGACCCGCTGCCTGTGGATCGCAAGGGCGGCGTGACAGCGGCCCAAGCGACCTGCATCGGCGTTGTTGCCTGTTCGGTGCCGCTGGATCGCATCTCGCTGATGCGAATGACGGTAATGGCTCAGGATGGGCTGGCTCGCGCGATTCGGCCCAGCCACGCCCCGTTTGATGGCGATACGATCTTTGCTGTTTGTCCTGCTGATCGACCAGCGGATGTGGAACCTGAGGACGTGATGCGCTATGGCGCGGCCGCAGCAGATTGCGTCGCCCGAGCGGTGGCGCGCGGCGTCTGGGAGGCATCGGCTGAAACGGAGCGAGCGCCGTCGTTCAGGCGGGCTTCCGTTTCGGGTTAGCAGCCCCTATAACCTCCGTAAAACCGCATTCTAGATAACGAGGTGACTCATGGCCGGTCATTCCAAATGGGCCAATATTCAGCACCGTAAAGGTCGGCAGGATAAGCTGCGCTCAAAGCTGTTCTCCAAGCTTTCGAAAGAAATCACTGTTGCCGCCAAGATGGGCGACCCTGATCCAGACAAGAACCCGCGCCTGCGCCTCGCAGTGCGTGAGGCGAAGTCTCAGTCTATGCCGAAAGACAATATCGACCGCGCGATCAAAAAGTCACAAGCGGGAGAGGGCGATGATTACGAAGAGATCCGCTACGAGGGTTATGGCCCCGGCGGAGTCGCGATGATTGTTGAAGCGCTGACCGATAACCGAAACCGGACCGCATCAACGGTTCGATCAACGTTCTCGAAAAGCGGGGGCAACCTTGGCGAAACGGGGTCCGTGGGATTCATGTTCGACCGCGTTGGACAAATTCTCTACCCGGCGGACGCTGGCGATGCTGACACGATCTTTGAGGCCGCAATTGAAGCGGGCGCGGAGGATGTCGAAAGCGATGAAGAGAGTGGTCATACGATATATTGTGCGGACACTGACCTGAACGATGTTTCGACCGCTTTGGAGGCTGCACTTGGAGAGCCGGAAAGCGCAAAACTCGCTTGGCGGCCTCAAAACACCAATCCCGTTGATGTGGATCAGGCCAAGTCTCTAATGAAGTTGATCGATGCGCTTGAAGACGATGACGACGTGCAAAATGTCACGTCCAACGCCGAAATGACCGACGAGGTAATTGCCGCGCTCGACGAGTAGAGCGCGGTTAATTTATCGGAGCCGGCGTGATAGACGTCTTAACCGGCCTTAGAACGTGTAGCTGCTGTTCGGAACTTGGGTGGCCGGATTATAAGGCTGAATGGGCTGTTGCTGAATAATCGGCTGCTGCTGGATAATCGGTTGTTGTTGAGGAACCGGCTGATAGATGCTCTGTTGTTGTGGCACCTGTTGGAAAACTGGCTGTGGTTGAGGTCTCGGTTGAACGACAGGCTGCTGAGCACTAACCGCAGCTTCTTCAATCGCCTCCCCACCCGCAGCTAGATCCCGACCGACGCCTTCGAATGTGTTGCAGCCTGCAAGTACGCCCAATAGGGCAATAGAAAAAATCGGTTTCATCACGTTCTCCATCATTTTCGTCACCTGATGCCGTAAAATAGGCGAAACTCAGGCCGGAGTCATGCCCCGCAGCCGTTCACTGCGACGACGAAGCAATTCCAAAGTCGCGAGCAGCAGCACCGACAAGATCACAAGAATTGTTGCAACTGCTAGAATGGTCGGCGAAATCTGCTCGCGGATACCTGAATACATCTGTCGTGGAATGGTTTTCTGTTCTGGACCCGCGAGAAACAGAGCAGCGACCACTTCGTCAAATGATGTGATGAAGGCGAAAAGCCCTCCCGAGACGACGCCAGGCAAGATTAATGGCATCTGGATTTTCCAGAAGGTCTGCGCTGGACCCGCACCCATCGATGCGCCTGCTCGGACCAAAGACTTATCAAAACCGACTAGCGTGGCGGTCACCGTTATGATGACAAAGGGGGTTCCAAGTGCTGCGTGTGCCAGAATAACGCCCGCATGGGTCTGAGCCAAAATCCAACGACTCGCGTCCTCGTTGCCCATCAACCAACTGTCCGGATTGAAGTTGGTTGAATAGAAATAAAACATCCCTGATGCCGTCACCACGAGCGGAACGATCAATGGAGAGATCAGCAATGACATGATCGCTCCGCGCGCGGGCATTTCGGATCGTGACAGACCGATGGCGGCAAGTGTGCCAAGCGTGACCGCAATAATGGTTGCGAAGAATCCAATAAAAAAGCTGTTCCGCATCGCCCGAATCCACTGCGCGTTCTCCCACATATCCGTGAAGAAACTTGCAGGAGCCGTATGAAACGGGCTGAGAGCGCGCCAGAGCCAATCGCCAAATATACTCCAGCTGCGCGGTTGATCTGGATCGGCCATGCCGTTTTCTAAAATGTCGGCATACCAGCGCGTCGAGTAGGCTTCCTTGTCGAAACTCAGCATCCCTTCGGTGAAGCTGAAATACGGCTCGATGTTAAAGCTGAGTGGAACGATCACGAGAATTGGCGTGATGAGGAACACGAAGATCAACGCGCAGATCGTCAGGTAAGTGAACTTCCAGACGCGCTCGCCAGTGGTGGCGTAGGGAGGGAGCTTTGCCATCTGATTATCCGAGCTTCATGTTGTCGATGCCGACAATGCGGTCATAGAGCCAATACAAGATGAGGACGCTCACCAGCAGAATTCCTCCCAGTGCCGCGGCGAGGGAGTAGTTCAGCGACTTTTCCATGTGGTAGGCGATAAAGTTCGAGATGAGCTGACCATCGCTGCCGCCGACCAATGCAGGCGTGATGTAGTACCCGATCGCGAGGATAAAGACGAGCAATCCACCCGCGCCGATGCCGGGGATTGTTGCCGGAAAATAAACCCGCCAGAACGCAGTCCAGTTCGTCGCGCCGAGGCTTTTGGCGGCGCGAACATGGCTGGGCGGGATCGCTTTCATCACCGAGTAGATTGGGAGGATCATGAACGGCAACAGAATATGAGTCATCGCGACGACAGTTCCGGTCATGTTGTAGATTAGACTGAAACGCGATTCATCTGAAGTAATGCCGGTCCAGACCAAAATGTCATTGATAACGCCTTCGCCCTGCAACATCGCGATCCATGCGGTCGTTCTCACCAGCAGTGAGGTCCAGAAGGGCAGCAGCACGAGAATAATCAGCAGGTTTGCGTGGCGTGCAGGTAAGTGGGCGATCAGATAGGCGACCGGAAAGCCAAGAAGGATGCAAATTGCCATGACACCGGCAGAGACCATTAGCGTCTTCAAGAACAGCCAGACATAGATCTGGCGCGTTTCTTCCTGATCGGTAAAAGATCCGTCAGCGTTGAATTTCTTGTCGACGGCAGCAGCGAAATAGGCGGGGGTCCACGAAGTTGCAGCGATCTTCATCGCTTGCCACGTTTCAAGATCACCCCAGTCTTTGTCGATCTTGATAAGCGCGGGAAGGAACGGCGGTTCCATCTTGGCGGCTTTGCGTGCCGTTTTGGTGAACAGCGACCGTGTGCCCGATTGCTCAACATTCACGCGGGTTGCGACCTTGCCGATGGTCTTTGCTTTGCGGCTCACGATGAGATCCGCGACCAGTGCTGCGGCCATATCTTCGGTTGGCTCTGATGCCCCGTCCCAATCTGACAACGCAATAGTCGAAGCGGGCATCCGCTCTTCATAGGTGTCGTTGTAAACACCCTGCGCGAGGAACACGGCAATTGGGATCACAAAGCTGGCGAAGATAAACAGTAAGAGCGGTGCGACGAGCAGGAACGCGCGACGGCGGTTTACCTTCAGTGCTTGTCGTAATTTTTGCTTTAGTGGTGTGCCGTCGGCTGCGAGCAGAGTTCCGTCACCGGCTGTTTGCTGCTCAAACGCGTGAGGTTGCTGCATCGTCTCAGACATTCGGCATACCGCTTGATAGAAGGATTAGATGGGCCGCCCCTGTTGGGACGGCCCGTATTACTTTAGCTGGCCAGCCAAGCGTTGAAACGCTCGTTCAGTTCGTCTTGGTTGTCAGCCCAGAACTCGAACCCGTTTGCGATCGCGTTCAAGAAGTTCGCAGGTGCGGTTGGCATATGCGGACCCATGGCGAGGTCTGGATCGGAGTTGTAGCTGCCGACCAGTGCCGAAGACGAAAGACGTGCAGGACCGTAAGAGATCCAAGCAGCTTGGTCTGCCAAACGTTGCGTGTCCGTCGAAAACGCGAGGAAGTCGAGAGCGGCTTCCATGTTCGGCGCGCCTTTGGGGATCACCCACAGGTCAACGTCAAAGACCTGACCGTCCCAAACGATTTCGAATGGCTTACCTTCGGATGCCATCGCGTTGAAGATACGACCATTGTACGCGGTGGTCATTTTAACTTCGCCGTCGGCAAGAAGCTGTGGAGGCTGCGCGCCTGACTCCCACCAAACAACGTCGTCCTTGATCGTGTCGAGCATGGTGAAAGCGCGATCAACGCCCTCATCCGTGGCGAGAACGTCGTAAACGTCCGCTGCCGCCACACCGTCTGCAACCAGTGCCATTTCGAGGTTCGCTTTTGGCGACTTGCGAAGACCGCGCTTGCCCGGGAAGCCCTTCGTGTTGAAGAAGTCAGCCATGGAACGTGGGCGCTCAAACGCGGTGTATGCCGAACCATCGTAAGCATAAATGGTCGACCAAACGATGTTCGCGACTGCGCAATCGTGAAGTGCAAGACCAATAAAGTCTTCCGTTGCAGGCGTGCCGTCTGGCGCATCTGGAAGCTTCGAGTGATCGATTTCTTCGAGCAGACCTTCGTCGCAACCACGGATGGCGTCGGACAGTTCGACGTCAACGATGTCCCACGTTACGTTTCCAGCTTCAACCTGAGCTTTGATTTGCGCCAGACCACCATTGTAGTCTTCGGAGATGATTTTGTTGCCGGTCTTCGCCATCCAAGGCTTGTGATACGCCTCGACTTGGGACTTCGTGTAGGCACCGCCCCATGAAACGGCTGTGATGGTGTCTTCGGCCTGAGCCACGCCCGTAAGGGCGATGCCGCTTGCTGCGGCGAGCAGGATTGCTCTTGTCATTTGATAACTCCCTGGTTTTGCCGGGATGATCCGGCCGTCTTGTTCACCGACCGCGACGCGGTCGATGTCATGTCACGCCGCGTCAAGCGCGCGGCAATCTTCGGTTACCCAGCCCACGGGGCATGTTTCGCCCACATTTAAGGCTGCATGATCCGAGGAATTCGGAACCTTAACAATAAACTCGTCGTGACCTGCCACTGCCATGCGACAGCGGATATGATCGCCGAGGTAGATCAACTCCAGAACCTTCCCATCGAGGCGATTTGGTGCATCGGCTGCGAGCAAAACGCGTTCAGGACGGATTGAAAGCAGTGTATTCCCGCTCTCACCACAATTTACGGCGAGCGCTTGAACTTGGCTGCTATTGTCGAGTGTTACCGTAGCCACGCCTTCAGATACGCTATCAATACGAGCGCCCAATTTGTTATTCTCACCAATAAAAGAGGCGACAAAGGCATTCTCGGGTTTTTCATATAAGACAGCCGGTGGGGCAAGCTGTTGGATCACGCCATCATCGAACACGGCGATCCTGTCTGACATCGTAAGCGCTTCGGATTGATCATGAGTGACATAAACCACGGTAACACCAAGGCGTTCGTGGATGTGCTTAATCTCATACTGCATGTGTTCGCGGAGCTGTTTATCCAAGGCTCCAAGCGGCTCATCCATCAACACCAATTCAGGTTCAAAAACCAAAGCGCGAGCGAGCGCAACCCGCTGTTGTTGCCCACCCGAAAGTTGAGATGGACGGCGATCCCCGAATTCGCCCATCTGAACCATATCAAGTGCTTTCGCGACCTTATCGCGCGTGTTGGCCTTGCTCATCTTCCGGACTTGCAAGGGAAACGCGAGGTTCTCGGCAACGGTCATGTGCGGGAACAGGGCGTAGTTCTGGAACACCATGCCGATGCCGCGTTTATGCGGTGGGATATTATTGATCGGTCGTCCATCGAGGCGGATTTCGCCGTGGGTTGACGTCTCAAAGCCCGCAAGCATCATCAGACAGGTCGTCTTGCCGGAACCAGACGGCCCCAGCATCGTCAAAAATTCACCTTGCCCAATGGACAGGTTGAGGTTCTTCACGACAAGCGTTTCACCGTCATAGCTTTTCTGTACCTGATCGAAGACGACGAAGTCGTTCGATCCATTCGTATTGGCCATCAAGCCTCCAGCCGCTTCACGCTCTAAGAATCTGAGTTGAAGACAAGCACGCACATGGCAATGTGCGCAAGTCTCGTACGCGACATATCAAAGGTCTACGGCGAAAATTTCACGAAATTTCGAGGTTCACCGATCCGGTCTAAATTCTCGTCCTAAACATGCCGGCGTGTCAGACCGACGACTTGCAATTGAGATGATGACCAAGGCGATGATCGTTGCCACGTACGGGGCCATCGATAAAAATTGCGAGGGAATATCGATGTTTAGCGTCTCGCGATAATTTCCTGCTTGATCAAACGCTGCGAAAATGAGCGCACCAATCGTCACGCGGAACAATCGCCAACTCGCAAAGACCACCAATGCAAGAGCAATCCAGCCTCGTCCGGCCGTCATATCCTCGGCCCAAAGCGGCGTGTAAGCCAATGAAAGGTAGGCGCCGCCTAGACCTGCACACGCGCCTCCAAACAACACGGCAAACGTGCGAACGCGCAGTACAGACAATCCTTGTGCTTGTGCGGAGTGGTGGTCATCACCGATTGCGTGAAGTCTTAGACCTGATCGCGTGAAGCGCAAATAGCACCACGTCACGAAAACTAGCGCGAAAGCTCCGTAAACCATCCCGTCATGGCCGAGTAAAATTCGAGCGGCGGCGAACTCTGACCAAGCCTCTGGGATGGGCAGTTTTGGGAGCGGCGAGAGTGCTTGTCCGACGTAGCCTTGCCCGATCAGACCACTGGCTCCTGCGCCAAAAATGGTCAAGGCGAGTCCTGTTGCGGCCTGGTTCGCTGAAAACCCAAGAGCGATGATGACAAAGAGCAAAGCGCCTGCTGCACCGGCTGCGGCTCCCGCAGCAATGCCATACAGGCTCGATCCCGTGGTCAGAGATGTTGCGAAGGCAGCGACAGCACCGAGAAGCATCATGCCTTCAACGCCCAAATTTAGGACGCCGGATCGCTCTGCAATCAGCTCGCCCGTCGCGGCATACAGGAATGGAGTGGCTGCGATGACGACAGCAATCAAAAACGGTTCCATCTTATGCTCTCCGTGCCGAATGCCAGCGAAGGCGGTAATGAATTAAAGCGTCACATGCGAGTAGGAATAGCAGCAGCATTCCTTGAAACACCAAGGTCGCGTTTTTTGGCAAGCCGAGCAAAATTTGAGCATTCTCGCCGCCAATGTAGGTCATTGCCAATATCAGTGCGGCGAAGAGGACGCCAACCGGATGCAGCCGACCCAAGAACGCGACAATAATCGCAGCAAATCCATATTCAGCAGAAATTTCTGGTTGAAGCTGTCCGATTGTCGAGGTCGCCTCAACAGCTCCCGCCAATCCCGCGAGTGCGCCGGACAGAAGAAAAACAGAATATACGGTTGCTGATTGTTTGAAGCCTGCGAAATGTGCGGCGCGCGGCGCAAGGCCCGTGACCGTTACGCGAAACCCGGTAACTGTCCGTGACATCACGAACCAGAGCAGGGCGATGACAATCACGGTCAAGACAAGACCCCAGTGGAGGCGTGTCCCTTCTAGCATGATCGGAATGATCGCATTGTCGGGGAAGTCTCGGCTTTGTGGAAACCCAAAACCAAGGGGGTCTTTCCAAGGGTTTCGCACGAGCCAATCGAGTAACAAGGCTGCGACATAGCTCAGCATGAGGCTCGTAAGAATTTCACTCGCGCCGGTGCGAATGCGAAAGAAGGCTGGAATGAGCGCCCAAAGCAATCCGCCGAAGGCTCCGGCAATCAGGCAGGCCGGTAATAGGACAATGCGCGGTGCGTCTTCTGGTGCATGTAAAGCGACGCCTCCTGCAAAGATGGCTCCTAGGATGTATTGGCCGGGCGCGCCGATATTGAAAATCCCAGCTCGAAATGCAACGGCCAACCCGACCCCGATTAAAGCCAGAGGGATGGCTTTCACGAGGACTTCAGCTGGTTGGTACAAAAGGCCTGCACGCTGATCAGGTGGCGCGTTGAAATACGCGGCCAGATCATTGAAGGGGAATAAGAAGTAGACGTCCATGGCCTCCGCCGGGGATTTCCCGGCAGCGCTGATCATCAAGAGTCCACAGATGATCGTCAGCGCGATGGCAAAAATCGGAGAGAGGATTGACGCGGTTGTCGATGGAGCAGGCCGCTTTTCAACGCGGATCATGGTCGTTTCTCAAACTGCTGAATCATCTCATGCGGCGTCCACGCCGTCGTTGTCGTGCCACTCGTTGTATATCGTAGAGCAGTTGGGGCGGGTTTTTCGATGGCTTGAGCCTCTTCTGTCCGCAATTTGGGAAGCGGCTGGACGGGAGCGATAGGCTTTGGTTTCGCTTGCGAAATCGAGGCAACAGAAGTCGAAGGGTCCGTTTTGGCGGGTGGCGTGTAATTTGATATGTCGGCGCCAGCCATCAATAGTCCGATCTTGTCGGGTGTCATCTCATCGATCGCATAAGTTTCAGACAAACTGCCGCGGTGCAGCACAGCGACCCTGTCTGCGATTTGGAAGATTTCGTCGAGGTCTTGGGAGATCAGCACAACCGCTGCACCACGTTGCGTCAGTTCAAGCAGCGCATTGCGGATGAAGCTCGCTGCCCCGGCGTCAACGCCCCAGGTCGGTTGCGCGACCACGAAGACGCTGGGCTCTCGATCCAATTCTCTACCAATGACAAATTTCTGGAGATTGCCGCCCGAAAGGGTTCCGGCCTTCGGATCACCCTTGGCCGCGCGCACGTCGAAGTTCTTACGAATTGTCGTCGCGCGCCTTTTCAAATTCTTACGTCCTGAATTCGGCAGGCCATGATGTGTCAAACGCAGGTTGTCCGTTAGGTTTAAGTCGGCAATCGCAGCATGGCCTAGGCGCTGTTCAGGGGCGAAGGAACCCATCAGTTTCCGACGTGCTTTTGGCCCCAACGAGCCGATAGAACGACCGTCGATTTGAATGCTTCGTGCCCGCCGAGCCAAGATCTCTCCGCTGAGCGCTGAAAACAGTGCCTCTTGTCCTTCACCCGCAACACCAGCGATCCCCATGATCTCGCCACGACGGGCGGTGAAACTAACGTCTTTCAGCGGCACACCATCCTTGATGGGAACGGAAAGGTTCTCGACGTTCAATCGGACACCGCCGACGAAGGCATCAACCCGATGAATTGGATCGGCGGTTTTGCCAATCATCATTTCCGCGATTTGAGCAACGGACGTTTCAGCCGGGATGCAAGAGCCGACGACTTCGCCATGCCGCAATACCGTGGCGCGATCGCATAGCTCTTTAATCTCCGGGAGGCGATGCGAAATGTAAATCAGCGCCATACCATCAGCGGAAAGAGAATTGAGGGTTTCAAATAAGCTGGTGGCTTCTTGAGGTGTGAGGACCGAAGTTGGCTCGTCGAGGATCAAAAGCTTGGGCTTTTGCAGCAATGCGCGAACAATCTCGACCCGCTGTTTCTCCCCCGCCGAAAGGCGTTCCACACGACGGTTTGGGTCGATGGCGAGACCATAACGTTCTTTAATATCCCTCAGGTCCTTTCGAATCTTTCTGACGGAGAAATGAGGGAGAGCGATTGCAAGATTTTCAAGAACAGTCAGCGCGTCAAAGCTCGAAAAGTGTTGAAACACCATGCCGATACCGATGCGCTTTGCAGCAGCAGGTGAAGAAATTGATACGCGCTTTCCATTCCAGAAAAAAGCACCAGAATCTGGTTTAAGAACGCCGTTTATCATTTTGACTAACGTTGATTTTCCGGCACCATTCTCACCGAGCAACGCTAGTTTTTCGCCAGCCTTTACGGAAAGCGAGACGTCATGGTTCGCCCTGACGTCTCCGAATGATTTGGAAATTGAACGCGCTTCAAACAAAGCCTCGCCTGAACCCATGTGGTCCGAGGCAAGAGCTTTCGTGCTGTCTCGATCCAAGATACCTGACCCCACTTCGTCCCCGACTTGCTAAAGCATGGATTGCCCATGAAAGAGTCGGGTGTCAATGGCGGCTGGTATCGACGCTTATAGGTCTAAACCGGGAAATCGCGAACCGGTCCGAGCGCGGCGGATCGAAAAGGTCCGTTCGACTGCTTGTCGTCGCTTGCTTCAGAGGCCGCCCGAGATAGCGATGATCTCTCTGCGAGAGCCTCCGGAGAAGGAACCATATCCTCGCCAAGCGCCTGTCTGTCAGCAACGCTTGCTCGTCGTCCTAGTAGCCAACTTAGTGTATCACTCATCTTATCGCCCCCGATAACCAAGTTTAGGTTAGCTCAAATCGGATTGAATCCAAGCGTAAAACTCGCGTCAAATGCCCACTAGCCTTACATTTACTGAGTATGCCACCAGGGTATTGCCAGTTTGTTTCGATAGATAAAATTGATTGAGGAAAAATTAGTGACTGAGTTTCAGGCGCTTACGATTGGTCTCGTCGCCCATGACCGGATGAAAGCGCCGTTGCTTGAGTGGGTTACAGCGAATGTTGAAGCGCTTTCGCCGCATCATTTTGTTGCAACAGGAACAACCGGGAAGATGCTCAATGAGCATTTACCCCACCTCGACATCTCCGCGCTTAAGAGCGGGCCGTTCGGCGGCGATCAACAAATGGGAGCTTTGATCGCAGAAGAAAAGCTCGACGCCTTGATCTTCTTTCAAGATGTCATGACCGCCCAGCCGCACGATGTTGATGTGAAAGCACTCGTCCGGCTCTCCGTTTGTACGAAGTCCCAGTCGCCTGCAATCGCGCCACCGCAGATATGATAGTCACCAGCTCCATGTTCGGATCAAAACACTTGATGCCTGAACATCCCGGCGCTCACGCAGCGTTCGCCGGTTGGCTGGATCGGTTGGATTGAGCCTTAATCTCCTCCGAGCAATTCGTCTGCCTGCCCATCACAGAGACAAGTTTTAATGCCTAAACTTTCATCATCCCGCCTATAAATTAGGCATCAAATTACAGGTAGTGTTAGATAAGTTATTGAAACATAATCATTAAAAGTTTGGCACAGTTAATGCTGTTGCGACAATATTAACGCGCGCACCCGCGAGCGTAGTTCGATTGGGATTTCCAGCACGATGAAAAAAATCGAAGCGATCATCAAGCCATTCAAACTGGACGATGTGAAAGAGAGCCTTCAGGAACTTGGTGTTCAAGGCTTGACGGTGATGGAGGCCAAGGGCTTTGGCCGCCAGAAAGGGCACACGGAACTGTATCGCGGTGCCGAATACGTCGTCGACTTCCTGCCAAAGGTGAAGATTGAGGTGATCATCGCAGATGATCTCGTTGATCAGGCCATCGAGGCGATTACCAACGCGGCCAAGACCGGCAAGATCGGTGATGGCAAAATCTTCGTCTCCCCTGTAGAGCAAGCTGTTCGCATTCGCACCGGCGAAGCGGGCCCTGAGGCTCTCTAACCCGAACACACAAGACACTGAGAGGGACACTTCTATGAGCGACGCAGCAACTATCTGCAAAATGATCAAGGATGAGGGCATCGAATATGTCGATATCCGCTTCACCGACCCACGCGGAAAAATGCAACACGTGACAGCCATCGTCGACATCATCGACGAAGATTGGTTTGCCGAAGGCTGGATGTTTGATGGATCGTCCATCGCAGGTTGGAAGAGCATCGATAATTCCGACATGAAACTGATGCCAGACGCCACCAGCGCGTATATTGATCCGTTCTATGCACAAAAGACGCTCGCGATTTTCGCTGACGTTGTTGAGCCAGACACGGGCGAAGCCTACGAGCGTGACCCACGCGGTACGGCGCGCAAAGCTGAAGCGCACCTTAAAGCGTGTGGTATCGGCGACCAGTCGTTCTGGGGACCTGAAGCGGAGTTCTTCCTCTTTGACGACGTGCGTTTCGACGTGAAGATGGAAAAGGTCAGCTACGAAGTTGACGCGGCTGACAGCCCTTGGAACTCCGGTACGAATTTCGAGATGGGCAACCTTGGTCACCGTCCGGGCGTTAAAGGCGGCTACTTCCCCGTCAACCCGACGGACTCCGCACAGGACATCCGTTCCGAGATGCTTTCGACGATGAAGCAAATCGGCATGAAGGTCGACAAGCACCACCACGAAGTTGCAGCGTCGCAGCACGAGCTGGGCATGATCTTCGGCAGCCTTGTTGAGCAAGCCGACAACCTGCAAAAGTACAAGTACGTCATCCACAACGTGGCGGCAGCTTACGGCAAATCCGCGACGTTTATGCCAAAGCCGATTGCGGGCGATAACGGCACCGGAATGCACGTCAACATGTCGATCTGGAAAGACGGCAAGCCGCTCTTCGCGGGCAACGGCTATGCAGACCTCAGTGATGAAGCGATTTTCTTCATCGGCGGCGTTCTCAAACATGCAAAAGCACTGAACGCGTTCACCAACCCATCGACCAACAGCTACAAGCGCCTGATTCCAGGTTTTGAAGCACCGGTGCTGCGAGCGTATTCTGCAAGCAACCGTTCAGGCTGCGTCCGCATTCCGTGGACAGAGTCGCCGAAGGCTAAACGCGTTGAGGCTCGTTTCCCTGATCCAGCAGCAAACCCATACCTCTGCTTTGCCGCGCTGTTGATGGCTGGCCTTGACGGCATCGAAAACAAAATCCATCCGGGCGATCCTTCGGAGAAAGATCTTTACGATCTGCCGCCAGAAGAGCTGGCTGGTATCCCGACCGTTTGTGGTTCTCTGCGCGAAGCGCTGGACTCGCTGGCGGAAGATCATGCCTTCCTCGTTAAGGGCGGCGTTTTCTCGGAAGATCAAATTCAAGGCTATATGGACCTCAAGTGGGAAGAAGTTTACCGCTACGAGCACACGCCTCACCCGGTCGAGTTCGAGATGTACTACAGCTGCTAATGCTGGCGGCAGTTTGACTGCGGAACGGGCCGTCCTTCGGGGCGGCCCGTTTTTTGTGGTGGGCATCAGGTAACGAAAACTCACAAACTCTTGTATTGCTGCATCCGCATAACAAAGAAAAATTGCGGTTCGAGTTTTCAGTTTATTGATGGAAAACAATATGCGCGCTTTGACGACAACGATCTTAACTGCTGCCTTGTTCGCTTCGGCGCCAGCAGTCGCTGATACCTTTCACCTGGACCCAGGGCACACCGATGTTCGGTTCTTCTGGAACCATGCTGGCGTATCAGAGCAGTCTGGACGCTGGGATGGCGTCAAAGGGACAGTTGATTTCGACGAAGAAGACAAGGACGCAACCGCGGTCAATGTCACCATTGAATCTGGTAGCATTAATACGGGCGTTGAAGGCTTAGACAAACACCTAAAAAGCGCGGACTTCTTTGAGGTCGAAAAGCACCCGGAGATTAAATTTGTTTCCACGGGCGCTAAGCAGATTTCTGCGAGCGGCCTTACAATCGAAGGTGAACTGACGATCAAAGACGTGACAAAGTCGATTACGTTGGATGTCGAATTACTTCACAAAGGGAAGCATCCGCTTGGCAAATTCATTCCCTACTACGAAGGTGATTGGGTCGGTATTCGCGCCGAAGGTTCGATCCTCCGCTCAGAATTTGGCGTTGGAATGTTTGCACCTCTCACGTCAGACCGGGTCCGGTTGGTGATTAACTCGGAAATGAGAGAAGGCGGTTGGTGATCTGATAACTGCTCACCTAGTTGAATGAAAACAGCCGTCCATTTGGGCGGCTGTTTTGTTGTTTGTCTGAGGAGTGACGTTCTTGAAACTGGTTCATGCAGCCTTCATGGCGATTGTCGTCGGATCGTTCTTCGTTTCCCACCCTCGTATCGTCGAGGCGTCATCCGCTGAGATCCAAAGCGCCGAGCAACAGTTTTGGACTGCAGCGAAGAGAACCGAAAATTCCGGGATTATCTCGGCCTACTTGCTACATTTTTCGGATGGTCGTTTTGTCGACAGCGCAACGAAGCTTTTTCAGAAAAAGACCGGACAAGCGTGGACACCGAAAGTTGCAGATCATACGGCGTGGCATGATCCAGCGAATGACTCGCTTTCGAGTTTGAGCGATGGTGCATTAAGTGGGCGTTGGGAGCATGAGGCGTCCTGCGACGTCAACTTTTTTGTCCAAGATGTCGACGCCGCAAGCCAACAGGTCTTCCGTGTCTCAGCTCCCGGCATTCTAAAAGGCGAGAGTACTTTTAGCTCTGGTAATTCGTTTAAAGGCGCTGGAGAAATTCTCGAACTACGCCGCGATCGAAGTGTCGTTACGTATGTGATGGTGGCGCAGAACAGCCTGACTGGCTCTGAGATTCATATCGGAATTTTAAATCTGCGGCAGTCGAACGGTCAGCTTCTGACGCGCGGTTGGGAGATGAATACCGGCGGTGCCTATTGCGACCTGAATGGTCGAAAGATTCAATGACCCCGACTTTCCGCTAAGTTCGACGCGCGCGACGATAGGCATTTTGGGGTTGGCTTACTGGGCCTCGAATGAGACGGCGCTGAAGCGTTTTCAGAAGATTCCACGGTCGAGGAAGCACATCGTTCGTTTGCTTCAACTTGATTGAGATCACTCCTAACAGGCCAGTTGCAATCATCGCGATTTGCAGACTTGCCGCTGCGATTAGAGCGATCCCCATGTTGTCGGAATGCAATAGCATCGCCGCCAACACAGAATTTGAAATGAGCCAAGCCGAGACGATCCCCAACCGGAGCCGTTTAAACTGTTCGGCGATGGAGCGCTCTTTGGCCGAAACCACGGTGTCCTGCTGGTGCAAGCCTTTCGTTCCCCAGCTGCCATCGTGCAAGTTGAAAAAAGCGTAAGACGACAGCATCAACCACATCGATGGCGCGAGCGAGATAAAGGTGAAAATGGAAGCTCTCAGGTGCTTGAGCAACGCGCGGTTCGATATGAGAGCTCCTAAGAAAGCGCCGGCGGTCAATGCAAAGGGCATCGACAGGTAATACAGGTAGGCCGTCGTCTCCGACTTTTGCGCTAAACTCGTTAGATTGATCGCGATGATCGCGACGAACGTCATCTTGACGATTTGGAGGAGGATTTCGACTTGTCGCGAGCTTAGCCGCTTAACGGTGCCGGTTAGCGCTAAGCCGGTTGGCAATAGCCAAATGCTCGCAATCACCGTAAAAATGACACCTGCTGTATAGGGCCACGCTAAGCTAACGAGTGAGTTCCACGTGACGGCGAGCAAAAGAATGTTCAAAAGCGGTAGGAACCATTCGAGCAAATGTTGGATGCTGAGGTTCAGAAGTGCCGGAGCAAAGCGTGCGCGATGCGTAGCTGATTGCGAACCATCCGCGAAAATTTCAAAAATCTTTCGGATCATCCAGCTTCGGCAAAATAAGCTACCGTTTAACCATCTGCGCCTTTGTTGCAGCAATTCAGATAGCGTATTGCAGGTGTCGGTATGGCAATCCGCTTTTGGCGCGAAGTTTAATCGATTGATCGTCCCCGTCTCCGTTGTTAATTCAAAGCCCATGATGCGATCTTCGGAGAGATACATCATGCGTTCAGTCGCGGTATCGCAGTGTTGTCCGCGGAGATATCGATCTTTTGGTGAAGGCTCACCAAGTGCTTTAGGTTTTGCAAAGGCTTCCCAACGCAAGCCGCTGAACTGTCCGGGAATGACCGATAAAAAACCGCTAAAGACTTCCGACGGCCAGCGAATAGTTTTCTGAACGGCGAAGTCACCCGATTGAAAACGTTCCAGCAGGTTGCCGTCTTCTGGGGGCGCGATCATGACATTGCTCGCGATTCCTGCGGTGTTGGGATCAGCATCGAAGGTGGCGCACATCTCAGCGATCGCATTCGGTTCTAGGACGGTTCCTGCATCAATCTGAAAGCAGAAGTCGGGTTGAATCTGTGGGCAAATTTCCTGATAGAACCACCAATGCGAATCCAGCTTGCCTGCATTATCTGTTTTTGAAACCAACCGAAGCGAAATTTCCATTCGGGAAGACGAACTCCGAACGAATGTTCCCAGTGACTGGGAAGGAAGAATTTTTCGCGCGTCAATCGTGCCCTTGAATCCACGAAGGGATTGGCCTTGCGGCGTGAGCCCCAACGTATCCAGGTAAGTCCGCGCGGAGTTCGAAAGATGGGTCTCGCCGTCGGCGATAACACAAACGACCGCGTGAGAAAATTCAGAGCTCTGATCTCCTAATTGATCAAGGCTGGCGATAAGCGTTTCTAATGAAGACTGCAGAAGGTTTGCTGGCTCATTATAGAGCGTGAGGCAAACAGCGATCCCGCGTCCGCCTTCGGAACGCTGTTCCCGTTGCAAGGGCCGAACTAAGGCAGAGGTGACGCCTACGTCGGGTTCGCACAGTTCGACATTTTTCATCGTGGGTAACTATTCCGCACTTTCCGATAGCGTCAATACTATCGTCTTTCACAGAATAGAACTTGCGGGTCAGGTTGCCTACCGGTCCACACTTTCGCGAGGAAATGTGATCGGTTTACGGATGGAAAAACGCCGTGGAAACCGCCCGGAGTGCTTTCTTCGCATGCGCTAAGGATTTCTGACCTTCGAGCATGCTTCGCTCGATTGAAACAATTCGAGTCTGATCGATAGGATCGACGCTAACGTGTATCAACGGTTCGGCTAGTCTTCGATTGGAACGAGATCCCGCAAAATCGGATGACCCTTGATCGGTGTTAGGAATTGAAAGCCCATCACCCGTTCTTTGCTCCATCGCAGCGTTGCATCGATGGGTGAGTGGCCCTTGAAGATGATCTGAACATCCTTGCCGTTATGCATGGTTCCAAGGCCGTTCAAACGTAAACACATGCCACCCTCTGAGAGGTTCATTCCTTCGGCTTGGAACTTCCGTTTATCCGTTTGAACCCAACAGGTTTCGGTAAAATTGAGGCGCTCGTGAGCACGAAGTTGCACAAGCGGCTGCGTCGCCATTTCCGTTTCAGGCGTCAGGATTGTCGTTTCTCTCGGATTCAGGAGGTCGTGAAGGCTCTCACCGACCACGGAGTCGATATCTGGCTTTGATATCGGAAGCCATGCTGGTTCTCCGGCTTTTAGCCGTTTGATGAGTTCTACGAAGTCTGAGTTTTCATCTGTCGGCGATGTGAACTTTAATCCGGCGATGTTTGCTCGCGTCCACTGAACACGGGCGTCGAGTGCGGGAAAGTTCTGGATGAATATTGCAACGCCAATCCCGCGCGTTAGGACGCCAAGTCGATCAACGGCGATACACATGCCGCCTTCGGACAAGTTGATGGATTTGACCCACAGGGAATGGCTGTCAGTCTGAGCAAAGCAAGGTTCAATATAGGGGACGCGCTTTTCGGCGCGGCGCTGTATTTCGACAGGCGTGCTAAATTTCTCTGCGACCAGCATGACCAGATCCCTCAACGTAGCGGCGTAATACGAGTGCCTTATTGAGGGAGAAAATAGTTAAATCACCCGAAGCATGGCGAGGTTTTTATGCTTTGAATTCATTTCAAAGACACGTGAAAACAAGCGCTAATTTTTTGTTTTTGAACGCATTAAGCTGGAATGAGAACGACTTTTGCTGCTGCCACCGACGCGGTATCCAAGTCTTTGAACGCTTGTGCGCCTTCGCTAAGAGGTCGGCGGTCAATCCAATTGAAGTCACCCATCCGACCAGCGAAAATTGCATGCGCCGTCGCGTGGAAGTCGGCCATTGTGTACGTATAGGTGCCGATGAAGGTGATTTCTTGTAGCGTCATCTTCCGAGTATCGAGACCGGCATCCCCGCCAGCGAGGCCGATATGCGCGATGACACCACCCGGCGCAGCCAGACGCGACGCGTCGGCTCGAGAGGCTTCTGAGCCATAGGCGTCGATAACGAGATCGGCGGTAGATTCTTCTGGCCCGCCTTCGCGAGGGTCATAGGTCTTGAAAGGCCCCGCTGCGGTTGCTGTTGCCCGGCGGTCCGCGCTTGGTTCAGCGATCCAAATGTCCTTTGCGCCTTGGTCAGCGGCACAAAGTGCTGATCCAACCCCGATGGCGCCGCCGCCAATAATGACGACACGTGCGGTGGCAAGCGGCTGAGACAGTCGCTCCGCGCCAATACGGATTGCATGCCACCCGCAAGCGATAGGCTCTGTAAGGGCAGCTTGTTCCGGAGCGACGCCGTCAGGAACGGGCACGAGATTGCTGTCGGGGATAACCAGATAGTCCGCGAATGCCCCCTCCCTCGGAGGGATCGACAGCAGTTTGCGATCAGGACAGATATTATCGCGTCCCTCGATGCAATATCGGCAATGCCCACACGTCGTCATCGGATTGACCGTAACGCGATGTCCCGCGTATCGCCCTGTCTCTGCAATGCCGCAGGCTTCATGTCCGAGGATCAGCGGCGGCATTCTGCGCGGGTCTGCGCCATGATAAGCGTGCATGTCAGAGCCGCAGATACCCACGGCCTCGATTTTTACTCGACTCAGATTTGCGCTCGGCTCAGCGTCAGGCACGTCGCGATACTCAAGTTGTCCGACGCCGGTGTAGACGAGTGCTTTCAATGGAGTATTCCCAGTATGAATGGTTTGCCCGGTCGAGCCGGGCGAACGCCGATGAAAATGAGGCGAGGTCTAAGCGCTTTTCGCCAACGCTTGATCGAGATCGGCAATCAGATCTTCCGCATTTTCAAGTCCGATCGAAAGACGAACAACCTCTGCTCCCGCTCCTGCTTCAGTTCGTTCTGCATCCGACAATTGGCTATGCGTGGTCGAGGCCGAGTGGATGATCAACGACCGCGCATCACCAATGTTAGCGAGGTGTGAGAAGAGTTGTAGATTATCGACAAGGCTGACACCTGCGTCATAGCCGCCTTTCAAACCAACGGTGAAGACGGCACCTGCGCCATTTGGCAGGTACTTTTGGGCCGCGCCATTATATTGCGAAGAACTCAGCCCGGCGTAGCTGACGTAATCAACCGCTGCATGGCCTTCGAGGTGTTGGGCAACCTTCATCGCGTTCTCAGAGTGGCGCTGCATCCGTAGCGACAGCGTTTCCATGCCGAGTAAGGTGTAGAACGCATTTTGCGGGGTTTGCGCTGCGCCCAGATCGCGAAGGCCCACGGCAATACCAAAGAAGGTGTAAGCCATCGGACCGAGTGCTTCATGGAATTTGATGCCGTTGTATTCTGGTGCAGGTTCGGAAAGCGATGGGAACTTGCCGCTCTTGGTCCAATCGAACGTACCGCTATCGACGACGACGCCGCCAATAGAGGTGCCGTTACCACTGAGAAATTTGGTGGTCGAATTCACAACAATCGTTGCACCATATTCAATGGGGCGGCACAGCGCGGCGGTGGCCATCGTGTTGTCGACGATGAGCGGCAAACCTTCGTCGTTCGCGGCGTTTGCCCAACCTTCTAGATCGGTGACGACACCGCCGGGGTTGGCGAGGCTTTCACAGAAGAGGGCGCGCGTGTTGCTGTCGATGGCGGCCTCAACTTCGTCGAGGTTGTCACCGTCAACGAACTTCACTTCCCAACCAAAGCGTTTAAACGCATTTGAGAATTGGTTGATCGAACCGCCATAGAGCTTTTTGGCTGCGACGATGTTTTTGCCGGGGCTCATCAAGGGGAAGAGGGCAAGGATTTGTGCCGCGTGACCTGACGACGTTGCTACAGCGCCAACGCCGCCTTCCAGGGATGCACACCGATCTTGCAGAGCGGCGACGGTTGGGTTCGTGAGGCGAGAATAGATGTAGCCGACTTCTTGTAGGCTAAAGAGTCGTGCGGCATGAGCCGCATCTTTGAAAACGAACGATGATGTCTGATAGATCGGAGTTTGCCGCGCGCCCGTGGCCGGATCAGGTGCCGCGCCTGCGTGAATCATGCGTGTTTCAAATCCGAGTTGATTGACATCCGTCATCGCTTTTCCCCATTCACATATAAAAATTGTGCTTTAACCGAATTTACGGTTCTTCCTTGGGGTGGCACAGACCGGTAATTTTGGCAAACCGAATCCTTTTCAAAGCAATCAATATTCATTTTTTGTTCTAATTGTAGGGCATTAGAGCGAGCGTGTTTCAAACATGATCGCAAAACGGTGTCGGCGCTTAGAACGTCATTGAAGTGGTCATGCGTGGCTCTAGCTAGCCTCTCAACTGAGAGGAAATGACATGTCACGATGGACTCGGCGTAAAATGTTGCTCGGACTTGGCGCGACTGGCTTGCTGTCTGGTTGTGCAACGCCAGCTTCGCAGTTTACGGCGACGGTTGAAGGTCAGTATCCTCCGGTCGGTCAGTTTGTGACGGCGGCGGGGACGCGGGTCCACTATGATAAGCGTGGTTCTGGTCCTGCCGTTGTGTTGATCCACGGCGCCTCGGGGAACTTGCGTGATTTTACCTTCGCTTTGAGCGATGCCTTAGCGGAGCAGGGCTTCACCGCCCTAGCTGTGGATCGTCCGGGTCACGGATATTCAGAACGAGGACCGGGGCGTGCTGATACCCCATCTGCGCAGGCAGCGATTTTGCGCGAAGCTGTTGCGGCACTGGGGGTTGAGCAGCCTCTCGTTCTTGGCCACAGCTACGGCGGTGCCGTCGCCGCAGCTTGGGCGGTTGATGCGCCTGACAGTCTTTCCGGTACGGCGATTGTCTCTGGTTTGACCTATCCTTGGCCCGCTGGAGATAATGCCTATCACGCCGCTGCAGCGACCGCGGTTTTTGGTCCATCCGTTAATGCACTGGTTCGTCGGCGAGCTTTAAACGGTGGCGCTAAGCGAGCGGTGAATTGGGTCTTTCAACCTCAAGATCCCCCAACCGGTTATGCCGATTACATCGGAGCGGAGTTGGCTTCGCGACCTTCTACGTTCCGAGAGAATGGCCGCGATATTACCAATGTGAATGACGCGATGAGGGTTGTCTCGCAGGGATATTCGAGCTTGAGCGTGCCGGTCGAATTGCTTCATGGAACAGCGGATCGAATTGTCCCGATTGATGATCATGCAAGGCGGTTCAAAGCAGCCAATCCTGCGGTACGATTGACCGAGCTCCCCGGCATCGGCCACATGGCTCATCAGGTCAGTCAGACGGAAGTGATTGCGGCACTGAAACGCTTAGCGAAGGCCGGTTAGGCGGCCTTTGCGGAACTTGATAGACGGCGATAGGCGTCGTTGATCTCAGCAAGACGGTCGGCTGCAAATTCGATTTTCTTCGGCGAAACGCCAAGCCCTCGAAGGCGATCGGGGTGATAGAGTTTGACGAGTTTTCTGTAGGCCGCTGAAATCTCTTCTTTGGTCGTTTTCGCTTTGAGGCCAAGGATTTCGAGCGCGTCATATTCTTCTGCCGTCCAGTAGATTGTCCCGTCGCTTGGGGAATCTGCTTCCTCGGCAGCTTTTCTGGCAGCTTCTTCTTCTGCGCGTTTTCGCGCATTTTCAGCTTCTCGTTCAGCGCGCGCTTTATCGGCCTTACTTTGCGCCTTTTTCGCATTTTCTTCTTCGCTTTCGAGGCTTGTGATCCGTTTTATGGAAGCGACGTTCATCAACGTTAATTCGCCGCTGTCAGTCTCGAAATGCATGAAGTGCTGCGCTTGCATCATGGTGCCAACGAAATCCATGCCCATTGGCACAGGCACAAAGCCGTTCGTCACACTGCCATCAGTGTGATCGACCCGAACCGCATGGTTCTTAGTGGCTCTGCGGTATGCTGCGCCTGACATCAGAACTCCATTGCCGCAAATGGCACACCCATCTGCGAAACTGGTTTATCGTACCGCAAAAGGGTAAACGTCCCGTTCGTAATGTTTGGGAAGATTTTGACGCATGATGAAAGCACTGATCACGCGAGAATTTAGTGGTTTAGACGGGGTCTCTTTGGAGGATATTGAGATCCCAGAACCTGGGCCTGGTATGGTTCGTGTTAAGGTTTCTGCGTGCGGGCTGAACTTTGCGGATCTGCTGATGACCCGCGGCACTTATCAGCAAACGCCGCCGCTTCCATTCGCGCCCGGAGGCGAGATTTGCGGTCAGATTGACGCTGTTGGCGAGGGCCTTGATCCGGGATGGCGCGGCACGCGGGTTGCCGCATATTGCGGCTCTGGCGGTTTAGCCGAATACGCATTGGTTAAGGCCGATGCTTGTGCCGCGGCACCGCACGGTTTGAGCGATGAAGCCGTGGCGGCCATTCCCATTGCATACGGATCAGCGGAATTGGGCCTTGCTCGGCGGGGCAGATTGCAGGCTGGTGAGGTCTTAGTCGTTGCCGGAGCGGGGGGCGGTGTAGGTTTAACCGCCGTCGAACTCGGTACGCTGATGGGGGCGCGGGTAATTGCGGTGGCGCGAGGAGAGGCAAAAGGTCAGGCATCACTTGATAAGGGCGCAGAGGCTGTTCTGGACCCAGATGACTTTGATCTCGATACGCCAGCATTGCGGGATCGCATTATCGAATTAACAGATGGTCACGGGGCCGATGTGATCTTTGATCCCGTCGGAGGGGCTTTAGGATCGGCGCTGTTGCGCTCCAGTGCCTTTGAGGCGCGGTACATGCCAATAGGGTTCGCGTCCGGTGATGTGCCTCCGCTGAAGGCCAATCACTTGCTGGTTAAAAACATCGATGCCATCGGGTTTTGGTGGGGTGCGTATTTCGACCGAGCGCCGGAAGTGATGGCAGAAAGTCTGTCGAGGCTGTTTGACTGGGCCGTCGACGGTAAAATTACACCGTTGATCTCGGATATTGTTCCGCTCGCCGACGGCGTCGGGGCGCTGCGCCTGCTTGAGACCCGTCAGGCGACGGGAAAAGTTGTCGTTCAGATCGGTTGATTAGGTTTCTTCGAGGCTTTCGCGTGTCGCTTCGATGACTTCGCGAAGTTCTGAAACCGCAGCGCCTTGAGGTGCTTTGGTCTCGCACTCTGCAGACAGCTTGGCGAGCCGATTAAACCCGAGCGCGCGGCTCGACCCTTTAATTCCGTGAGCGGCCATCCGCCAGCTATCTTGATCGTTGCTGGAAACGGCTTCGTCGAGTTGGTCGAGATAGACCGGCATCTGATCGAAAAACAGGATGAATAGCTCTTGCTGGAGTGCCGCGTTGCCCATCGTATGGCGATCAAGCGCCTGACGGTCGATCACTGGTTCTTGAAGAGCTGATGCAGAAGCCATGGTTTCCCCCACGATTGAGGAGGACACTTTACTGGAGGTTGGTTGCTATAAAATTAGTTACTGCGAACAATTTTGCGAAAATAATCCATAAAATTCTATACGTTAACCAACTATTCCACTCGTTAATGGTCGAACAGGAAGTCTTCACTGTGTGCGGCAATCCCTTGCGAAGTCATCAAAAGCACGCCGTAGGCCGGTGGTTCATTGACCTCAACTTGGGTATCGGTCGTCTCGAAATTGAGCGGCATTTGGCCGACAAAACTCTTAAACATTGAATAAGATAACCCGCGATGGCTCCCCGATATTGTTCGGTGGATATGGCCGCAGATGAGGTGTGTGACCGTCCCCGCATCTTCGACGATCTCATAGAACGCATCGCTGTCCCGCAGCATGATGGGGTCCATTGCGGCAAAGCCGGTTTTCATGGGCGGGTGATGCATCAGGATGACGCAAGGTTTGTCGCTCTCAGTAAGGATGTTTTGAAGCCAGCTGAGGCGATCTTGGCAAAGCTTGCCCGCGTGCGAGGCCGGATACTCATAAGGCGGCCCGAAAAGCGTATCGAGCAAGATGAGTCGGACATCAGGAGTTTCGATAACGGATTGGACGAATCCGTTGGGATCTGTCGGTGTTTCTGGGAAGACTTTGAGGAAATTCTCCCGGTGATCATGATTGCCAACGAGCAGATGGACAGGAAGTTTCAGCGGAACCAACAGATCGCGGATTCGCTCGTATGACGCGATATCGCCCTTGTGGGTTAGGTCGCCGGTGATGATAACCCGATCCGCATTACGCTGATGGGCCATGACATGAGCGACACCAGCGGCAAGACGTTCTTCGGCGTTGGGTGCATCGGCCCTTGGCTCCACATCGATGTGGATGTCGGTGAAGACAATGACTTTGCTGCTGGGGTTCAGGGTCAAATGATTGCTGTTTCCAAAAATTTTCGACCTTCGGCTACGCGATCATATCCAAACGGCGAAAGATCGAGCGTGCGGTATTCGCCATGTGCAATCCACTCCGCGACGCCGCGTCCCATTGCTGGCGACTGTTGGAAGCCGTGGCCTGAGAATCCGTTCACGAAGACGAAATTTTCGACCTCCGTGTGCGGTCCGATAATCGCGTTTTGATCGAGAACGTTAAAGGCATAATGGCCAGCCCATGAGTTAATGAGCTTGATCGCTTCGAACTGCGGAATGCGGTTGGCGATCGTTGGCCACGCTTTTTCTTCCCATATCGAGTGATCCTGAACGAAGTCGTCATAGTCAACGGCGGGGTCTTCATCCGGCGGGCAACCCGCAAGGTAATACTGCCCATCGGTGCGCATATGGACGCCGGAGGGATCAATTGTGAGCGGCAGGTCCTGATCGAGCGGATTTTCCGCGTCGAAGATGAAGGTGTAGCGTTTGCGCGGCTCGACAGGAACTTCGATGCCAGCCATGCGCGAGGTGAGAACAGCACGGGGTCCTGAACAATTGACGACAGTGCCGCATGCGAGGGTTTCGCCAGTCGAGAGTGTGACGCTCTCAATCCTCGTTCCCGCCGCATTCTTGGTCATGCCGGTAACTTCGTTGGTGAGGTACTCGACGCCGCGTTCTTTCGCGGAGCGTTTCCACCAGTCGAACAGCGTATTGCCGTCAAAATAGCCTTCGTCCACCAGGTTGTGGTTTGCCCCGATAATATCGTCCAGCATGTAGAAAGGGTAGTCGCGGGCGATTTCATCACGGGTCATGTGCTTCGTCGCCGAGCCGAGCGATTTCTGGACGGCTTGGGCTTCTTGGAGGGTCTGAGCGAACTCGGCAGTATCAGCCAAATACATGTAGCCATAACTTTGCAACACCACATCGGGCACCCGATCATCATTGCCCATGAACGAACGGAAATTCTTGATAAACTCTGCGCCGAACTGCGAGACCTGAACGTTGATTTCATTTGAGAACTGCTGGCGGATGCAACTGTTGGTGCAGGTGGTCGAAGTATTTTCGTAGGTCGGATTACGTTCTACAACCAGCACCGTTCCGTTGAAATCGGCATTGTCCGACAGCCACCAAGAGACGGAAGACCCATACATTGCGCCGCCAACGATGATGACATCATAGCTGCTGCGTTTCGGTGTTTGAAAATCGACTGTCACGCTCATATCCAGAATCCCTTGCTTCTCAAAACAAGGGTTTCCACGAAGTGAGCCGCTTGGCAATCTTTGTGAGCGTTATGCCTTCTGAACCGTCATTTGCGTGACGTCCGTCGTGCCGGCGAGAAAGCAAGCCGCGCAGCTGGCAAGGTAAAAGTTCCATTTGCGCCGAAAAGGCTCGTCAAAGCCGAGGGGCACGATGTCGTCCCACCTTGCGTTGAAATCGGTTGACCACTTACGGAGGGTGGTTGAGTAGCTTTGTCCGAATTCCTGCGAACCGTTCCAGCTTAATCCTGCCTTGGTTGTTTGGTCTCGAAGCGCGCTTGGCGAAGGGAGCATGCCGCCCGGGAAGATGTGTTTTTGAACAAAATCGACCTTGCCGCGATACCCCTCAAACAGATGATCGGCGATGGTGATGACTTGCATGGATGCAAGTCCGCCGGGCTTCAAGCGGTCTCGCAGGGCGTTGAAGAATACCGGCCAAAATTTCTCACCAACCGCCTCGAACATTTCGATCGAGGCGACACGGTCATAGGTGCCCGTTTCGTCGCGGTAATCCCGCATGACAATTTCGACCTGCTCGTTCAGTCCAGCATCAAAGATGCGTTTCTTGGCGTAGTCGTGCTGTTCCTGAGAGATCGTGAGGCCCGTGACTTTCGCTCCCCGTTCTTTTGCGGCGTATTCGGCAAAGCCGCCCCAACCACAGCCAATTTCAAGAACGGATTGGCCGTTTTCGAGATTGAGATTGTCGCAGAGCGCCGCGTACTTGTTCTGTTGAGCGCGTTCGAGCGTATCGCCGGGTGAGGAATAGAGCGCCGAAGAGTATGTCATGCTTTGGTCCAGCCAAAGCTCGTAAAACGCATTGCCCAGGTCGTAATGCGCGTGAATGTTTTTGCGCGATCCTTTTCGCGTATTGCGGCGTGTGAGATGACGTAAGCCTTCGACGACGCGGGCGATGGGTGTCATGGTTAGATTTCGCGCCATCTCCTCGTTGTTGAGCAGCGAGACATCTAAGACCGCATGAAGGTCGGGAGATGACCACCAGCCATCAACATAGGCTTCGGCAAAACCAATATCTGCGCCGTCACGAATGGTTCGGCCCCACGTTTTATTGTTGTGGCAATGAACAACTCCGACCGGGCCGTCATCCTTCCCTTCGGCAACGAACGTGCGGCCATCGGGAAGGGTAATCTCAAGGCGACCACGCTCAAGGCATTGAACCGTGCTAAATACTGTATGGAACCAGCGAGGTAACTTTCCTGCAGAGTTGAGATCCGTGATGCGTTCGTTAGATGTCGTCATGTGGGGTCTCGAACTTCCTTGGAGCGAGCGGGAGACACTGATCCTGCGCCCGAATTAATTTGCCTAGATGTGTACTGATACAGACCGTTGTTGCCAGGGTGTTTGAAAAACGGTGCGCCTTTTAAGCGCAGGCGAACAGCCTCGAAGTAAATGCCGAGAATAATTTTGAAACTCAAAAGCGGTTTGAGTATGGCCAGTTTTAGAAGCGCGCGATCCGTTAGCGCTTGGGACTCGCCTACTTCGGTCGCGATCATTGTGAGGCCGGAAGGGCTATCGACCTTGATGCGAAGCGCGATCGACTCGTCCGAAGCGCGGAGGGTGAATCCATAGCGTTGGTCGCCGTCAATAAAGGGCGAGACATAGAAGGTCTTTTCCATCCCATGTCTCAGTCCGTCGCGCTGAACATTGGCGACGTAGGGTGAGAGGTCGCCGTCGGTGTTGCGGACCTGATAAACCACTCCCGTCAATTTGCCTTGCTCATCATAAGCGCAGTACATCGCAAGGGGGTTAAACTCGTATCCAAAGACACGCGGCAGACAGAAGAGCATGATGCGGGCAGGGCGTGCAACACCTTCGTCCGCGAGCAAAGATTCCACCCATGGGCGCAAGGGTGTCCCGTCGCGCGGACCGTGATCGCGTTCAAAGAAACCGAAGAGATTGAATCGGTTGTACCCCACGGTTTTAAGGTTCTTGAGTGTTTGTTCGATCTGGTCGATGTCCAGCCAAAATCGAAAGACAGAATAGCGGAATTGGTGCTTTCGATTTCCCTTCGGCAACATGCGCAGGTGCATGACGCGCGTGACATAGACGGATGGCGCGGGGAGGATCATTCAGCAGCCAACAACGCTTCGGATCGAATTGGTGTCGCCGTGTCCGCAACCCATTCAGGCCGAGAACCTAAGGATGTCGCGACGCGAAGTCCGGCCCTTAAACCATCCTCGTGGAAACCAAAACCAAGCCACGCGCCAGCATACCAAATTCCGTTACGGCCTTGAACTGTGTCGAATTGCTCTTGTGCTGCAAATGCAGCAGCGTCGTATTGCGGGTGTGCATATTCAACCGACGAGAAAGTTAGAGCCGGATCAGGTTCGTGTTCTGGATTCAGTGTCACAAATAATGGCGTGTCCCGATCGATATTCTGGAGGCGGTTCATCCAGTAACTGAGGCTTGCGCCCTTGGACTGCGCAGTTCCTCCGGATAGAGCGTTCCAGCTCGACCATGCGCGCTTGTTGCGAGGCATCAGACTATCATCGCGGTGGAGGTAAGCTTTGTTTGGCGCGTATCGGATTGAGGACAGGAGGTCGCGCGTTTGATCGTCCGCGTCGCTTCGTAGTGCGAGGGCTTCATCAGAGTGCGTCGCGAGAATGACCTGATCGTACTCTACAGCCGAACCGTCTGCGAGCCGAACGAGTCCACCGTTTTCAACGGCTGTGATGGCAGCGTTCAGTTTTACGCGACTGCCAAGGAAATTGGAGACCTTCTCAACGTATTGACGCGAGCCACCCGTCACCGTTCGCCATTGCACCGCGCCGCCGAGACCCGCAAACAGCTCGTGGTTTTCGTAGAATCCGAAAAGAGCGCGTGCTGAAAAATTGGCAATGTCCGAACTGCGGGTTGACCAGATCGATCCCGCCATCGGGTAGAGGTACCAGCGCTTGAACTGATCGGAGTAACCGCGTTTACCCAACCACTCTCCGATACTAACCGAGCCGTCCATTCCAGCATGAAAATCGGCGAGGGCTTCGTCGTTAAATTTGAGGACCTCTCGGGCCATCTTGATAAACCGGGGCCGAACGAGGTTTCGGCGCTGCGCAAAGATTTTGTTGAGATCGTCCCCGGCCCACTCAATGTGGCCCTCATCGATTGAGAATCCGAGCGACATATCGGACCATTCTGTTTCCACACCAAGATGGTCGAAAAATCCGCAGAGGTTTGGATAAGTTTTGCGATTGTAGACAATGAAACCGGTGTCGACGGCGATCTCTCGCGTGCCGCCATTTGCCAGCGGGTAGTCGATAATGGCCGTGTTTGCGTGACCACCAAGACGAGATTGTTTTTCATAGACCGTGACGTCGTGGTCGTCCTTCAACGCCATCGCTGCCCCTAGGCCGGATATTCCGGCACCGATCACAGCAATTTTCATGAACGCAGTTCCTTATACGCCGCGAGTGCGCGTTCGCGGCCCGCCTTCAAGTCAACAATAGGGTTTGGATAGGTTTGATCTGGTGTCATGGCCCAGCTTTTTGGAATGGCCTCGAAGAATCGTTGTCCATCCTTCGATGGTTTGAGAGCTTTCTCAGCCAACCAGTTCTCAACATACGTCCCGGCACGGTCGAATTTGTCTCGCTGCGTTTCCGGATTGAAAATTCGGAAGAAGGGCGAGGCGTCAGGACCAGAGCCCGCCGCCCATTGCCACCCCATCGCGTTCGAAGCAGGGTCCCAATCAAGCAAGCAATCTGCAAACCACTTCTCGCCCACACGCCAGTCGGTCATAAGATGTTTGGTCAGCGCGCTGGCGGTCAGCATCCTTAAGCGGTTGTGCATTGTCCCGGTGGTGTAAAGTTCTCTCATCGCCGCATCAACGAAGGGGAGGCCGGTCATGCCCCGCCGCCAGATTTCGGCGTCGTCATTGTCTTTGCGCCAAGGAAAGTTGTCCCACTCGTCCCGCCAATTCGAATCGCCGATGTGCGGATAATGATGCGTGAGGTGGTAGGCAAACTCGCGCCACAATATTTCGGAGAGAAAGATTTTTGCGCCATCGGTGCTTCCGCCCGGCGCGGCTTTGACAGCCGACCAGATTGTTAGGGGCGAAATCTCGCCCCAAGCAAGGTTTTCCGAGAGTCGCGACGTGCCGACGACTGAGGGCGTGTCCCGTGCGTTGGAATAATCTGCCAGTTTGTCGAGGAATGTGTCGAGGCGTTTGAGCGCGGCTTTCTCTCCGACAGCAGAATACTCGGCAACGACACTTGCTCCGCGATCCATGGCCTTGTCGAGTCGCCAATCGTCGAGCGTGTCCGAGGCCGGCCAGTTCGATGGAGCTTGGAACTTTGATGGCGCAGGGTGCGGTGCGGAGAAATGCTCTCGCGCCAAGCACGCGTTCTTGTAGGGCGTATAGACGCGATACGGACCGCCGGTTTTAGTTTCAATTTCCCACGGTTCGGTCAGCAAATGATTTCGAACGCTGATGGCCTCGATGCCGTCCGCCTTTAGGGCGGCTTTGACAGCGGTATCTCGGACTTTAGCCGCGCGGTCGTACTGACGGCCCCAGACGACGCGGGTTGCCCCAGTTTCAGCGATGAGATCGCGGAGCACTTCTAACGCTTGGCCCCGCCGAAAGATCAGCTTGGATTTCTTCGTTTCGAGCGTCTTGGCGAAAACCTTTGCGCCTTCGCCCCAGCGCCATTTTGGCGCGGCGCCGTAGGTCTCAACGACCTCGTCGAGGATACACACAGGTACCACCGGCCCACCCGTGTCCAGGGCGGAAAGCAGTGCAGCGTTATCGGAAAGACGGAAGTCTTTTCGCACCCAGTAAAGTGTTGCCGTCAAATGATTCCCTCAACGCTGTTGAGGGAAATCTAGGTCATGCGCGGACGTTTGGTAGGATCAATTGTCGCGCTTCGCCTGCCAGAATGGGCGAGCGGCTTCCCATTCAACCTCGCGCTTAGTAATGCCAAGGTCGGACAAGCGATCTGCTGGCAATTTTGTAAGCTCTGCGCGCTCTTGTGAAACGCGATACCAACCCACCAATCCGTGAATCGGGGCGGCAATAGCACTTTCAATCCAGTGCAGGGAACTGCGTTTGATTGCGGTCGCCATGATGATGTTCTCCTTCACTTGCGGTGTTGTGCGATGACTTTGCAGCACCCGGCGAAGGAGAGCTGTGTTGGCCAGCACACGTGCTGATAATATATCTCACAAATAGTGATGAATTGCTCTTTCAGCATCACTTGACGGAATGAGACCTCGCAGACATGATCCCATCAGTAAATCGAATGTTTGTGATGCTATTCATCGCTTTTGTTGATTGGAGTGGTTGATGCGAAGAAATTTGGACGTCGGAACGCTTCGGAGTTTTGCAGCGGTCATTGACGCGGGCGGGGTGACTCGGGCGGCGTCTCGGTTGAACCTTACCCAGTCTGCGGTTTCTATGCAGATCAAGCGACTGGAACAGAGCCTCGATACGACGTTGCTGGATCGGGCGGGACGCGGGGTGGCACCGACGACCGAAGGTGAGCAACTGCTTGAATATGCGCGCAGAATGATCGCGCTGAATGATGATGCTGTGGATCGGATGATTGCCCCGCGCTTTGAGGGCTCCGTCGCGTTCGGTATTCCTTGCGACATCATCTACCCCCATGGCCCGGAGATTCTAAGCCGGTTTGACCGGGATTTCCCGAGGGTTCGCGTGAATTTTGTCAGCTCCTACTCGGCGAAGCTGTTGGATGAATTCCACGCCGGAAAGCTCGACGTGATCTTAACGACGGAGGCGGAGGCAAACCCGGCTGCAGATTGTCTTGCCGTTCAGCCGCTGACTTGGTGCGGCGCACCGGGCGGGAAAGCATGGACAAAGGACCCAGTTGCGTTTGCAAGCGCCAAACATTGTGCTTTCAAGCCCGTGGCTCAAGCCGCCCTGGATGATGCTGGTCTTGAATGGCATGCGGGGGTCGAAACCGACACGGATCTCGGCGCGACCATGGCGACGGCTGCTGACTTGTCGATCATGGCTGTCTTGGATGGATCGTATGATGATCGCTTAGAGGCGATCCCTCACAACGGAAAGCTGCCGAAGTTGCCGGAGTTCTCGATCAACCTTTACATCGCGGAGAATACGGCCAACGAAGATTTGGGCCGAGAGTTTGGGCGCTATGTCAGAGAGGCGTATGCAGCTTGAGCCTTTGCACTGGGCCGCGTAAAGAGCGCAAATGACTTTCACGGTTGCAGCTCTCTATCATTTTGCCCGCTTCGATGACCCGGAAGTGTTGCGTGCCCCTTTGCTGTCGCTTTGCGAGCGGGAAGGGGTTCGCGGTACCTTGCTATTGGCAACTGAAGGCGTGAATGGAACCATCGCGGGGGGCGAGGCGGCGATCCAGACCGTGCTTTCTTATTTACGGACCTTGCCGGATTGCGCCGATCTGGACTGGAAAAGGTCCGAGGCAGAAGAGAGCCCTTTCCGTCGGATGAAAGTCCGGTTGAAAGCTGAGATCGTTACGATGGGCGAACCCAACACTAATCCTCGCGCAAGGGTTGGGACTTACGTTGAACCCGAAGACTGGAATGCCTTGATCGAACGCGAAGACGTTGTGGTGATCGACACACGCAACACTTACGAAACGATGATCGGAAGTTTCGAGCAAGCGATTGATCCGAGAACGGAAACCTTCAGAGAGTTTCCTGATTGGTGGCGCGAAAACGCGGAGACCTTTGAAGGAAAGAAGGTCGCAATGTTTTGTACGGGCGGAATACGTTGTGAAAAAGCGACGAGTTGGTTGATCGATCAAGGCGTCGAGGATGTTCATCACCTGAAAGGTGGTATTCTCAAATATCTTGAGACGGTGCCCGAAAACGAAAGTCGTTGGAACGGCGAATGCTATGTTTTCGACAAGCGCGTATCCGTTACGCATGGTCTCGGGCAGGGCGAGCATTCGGCCTGCGGTGCGTGTGGACGGCCCGTTTCCCCGGAAGCAGAGATGTCACCCGATTATCGAGTGGGCGTGAGTTGTCCGTCTTGCATTGACGAGTACTCGGACAAAGATCGAATTCGATTTGCCCAACGACAAACCCAGTACGAGCAAGCTCAGAAGGCGTAGGCCAACACGCCGTAGATAATTGCGATCACCAGTAAGACGCTCCAAGCCATCCACAAGGTTGTCATGGCGTCACTAACGTCAACGGCGTCGAGTTTTCGTCTCCCTTCTGCATTGAGGAAGGGGTCGTCTGTCGTCACACCATTATAGACCCTTGGTCCTGCCACAGCGATGCGAAGGGTTGCAGCGAGAGCGCTTTCTGGCCAACCAGCATTGGGGGATTTGTGTTTTCGCGCATCGCGCCACATGATCTTAAGCGCTGGACGTCGACCTCCAATCAGACAGATGAGGAGGCCGCTGAGTCGCGCTGGAATCCAATTGAGAACATCATCCAATCGTGCAGAGGCCCATCCGAATTGGGCATATCGCGGTGAGCGATGGCCAATCATCGAGTCTGCCGTGTTGACCATCTTGTAAACGGTGATTCCGGGAAGGCCTGCGATCAAAAACCAAAAGGCGGGTGCGATGACACCGTCTGACCAATTCTCCGCAGCGCTTTCAATCGCAGCTCGGGCGACGCCGCTGTCATCTAATGTTTCGGGGTCACGCCCCACGATCATCGCCACGCGCTTGCGGGCTTCTTCGAGGGAAATATTCAAGCCCGATGCGACGTCGTTGACGTGTTGAGAAAGACTGCGCTGTGCCAAAAGGATGGCCGCCCCAATGATCTCAAACACCCCATAGAATCCGGACCATGAGAGTGGAACCGAGATGATCAGGGCCAGCGCAATCAGAGCGAGGATTGCGCCTATTCCCTTGAGGTAAAGTTTGTCGCCAGAGTTGCCGATTTCCTCAACCCAAGTCACCGCCCGCCCCATCAGAACCGCAGGGTGAGAGAGTCGCCGCCAAAGCCAATCGGGTTCTCCGAAAACGGCATCGAGTATGAGTGCAATCGCTAGCACGATGCGCGTTTCGCAGTTCTTTGTCCGATCCGATCGGTTTTACATCGATCCGTTTCGCTCACGGTTGGCGAACGAGCGTGTTGTCAGGGTCGTAGAGGCAGGGTTCGCAAACGGTTGCGGCTAGGTTCCCGTGGCTGGTCCAGATAGCGAGGTCCGTTCCAATGCTTGAATGGGCCGGATCGACAAAACCCATTGCGATGTTCTTACCGGTCCGGTGTCCCCAGCCTGCTGATGTGATGGTGCCGACCACTTCACCATTGGCCATGATCGAGTCGCCAGCATGCGCGGGATGACGATCTGTGTCGACAATGAATGACACGAACTTCCTGCGGATGGGCTGCGCTTCAACAGCGGCCTTTCCGATGTATTCTTTTTTCGCAATAAATCGCGCCAGCCCGCTTTCGACGGGGTTAAATTCGGTGATGAGATCAGCCTTCCAATGGCGATACCCTTTTTCGAGACGCATCGATTCCGTGGCGTAGAGGCCGAATGGTTTTGCGCCCGCTGTACGGATCGCTTGATACGTTTCAGTCAGTAGGTCGTTCGGGATGTGCAGTTCCCACGCGACTTCGCCGGAGAAGCTGACAGCCATCGCGACGATTCCGTTCGAAAGTTGCATCGCGCTCAACCAACGGAAAGTCCAATCGGCATCCGGAAGTGCGGACGCCAGAACGTCGCCCGACTTTGGCCCTGCGATGACGAGGATCGTATGGCTTTCGGTGAGTGGCGTGATTTTGACCCCGCTTGGTGGCGAGAGTTCATGCAGCCAATCTAGGTCATGTAATTCCGCCGCTGCCGCCGAGCCCCACCAAATGCGACCGTCCGCTAGGTGAGCGAGCGTCGCCTCGGTTTTGATGCCGCCTTGGTAGTTCAACGCATAGGCAAGAGAGACCTTGCCGGGTTTGCGTGGGACACGCGAGCACACGATTTGATCGAGCCAATCGAGAGCGCCCTCGCCGGTGATTTCATAACGGTTGAACCCGTTCACTTCGCCGACGCCGACGCCGCTCTGAATATTCTCTACTTCGGCGGCAACAATACTGTGGGCATTGGTAAAGCCAAATCCTGGCTCTTCGGTAAACCCATCTGGTGCAAAACACAGCGCACGTTCCCATCCATTCACAACGCCAAATCGCGCGCCTTCAGCTTTCAGAGTATCATGCAAGGGCGTCATGCGAAGGTTTCGGCCAGCAGGACGTTGTTCGTGAGGTTTGTGAAAGCGGAATTCGTTTTGATAGTCTTCGATCGTTTTTGCCGCCGTGTAACCTTGATCGGCCCAGGTCCCAAACCGGCGGGGGTCGAGCGCCCATGTATCGTATTCGGCCTCGCCGTGGACAACCATTTGAGCCAAAAGCCAACCATGACCGCCGCCTTCTCCGACGCCGGCCCTTAGGCCCGTGATGCAATAGGCGTTGCGCTTGCCCGGGATCTTTCCAACGAGCGGCGCGCCGTCGGGTGTGTAAGTGATGGGTCCGTTGACGATGGTGTGGATGCCGACTTCAGCGGCGGCCGGAACGCGCTCGAAGACGTTTTCTAAGACAGGCATAATCCGGTCGAGATCATCCGGGCAAAGGGCGTTGGCGAAGTCTGGGTCGATCCCCTTTGTGCCCCATGTTTTGCAATCTTGTTCGTAGAAGCCCAGCAAGAGCCCTTTTTTGTCTTGGCGGGAGTAAAAGTCATCGGTGGGACACCGAAGAAGTGGAACGCGATGATCTAAGGCGGCCAAAGCTGGAATTTCTTCAGTGACGAAATACTGGTGCTCCATCGAGACGACGGGGTGGGTGACACCCATCATCGCTCCCACTTCGTTGCAGCGGTATCCACCGGCATTGATCACGACTTCACAGTCGATATCGCCTTTAGCGGTATGCACGGTCCAACTATCGTCTTCTCGCTGAGATAGCCCTGTTACGGGCGTATGGCGGTAAACCTCTGCACCCGCCTTTCGAGCGCGCCTGGCGAGCGCTTGGCAGAGTTGTGCAGGGTCGATATCGCCGTCATGCGGGTCCCAAAGCGCGCCTGCGAGTCCTTCTGTGGAGATCAGAGGGTGTCGTCGGCCACATTCTGCTGGATCGAGGACCTCGTAATCGACCCCCATACCCTTCGCCATGGATTGAAAGTGTCGATAGCCATCGAGATGCCATTCTTCCGACGCAAGTCGTAGGCCACCATTCCCGTGATTGTAGTTGATTGGGTATTCTGGATCATCGGCTAACTCACGATAGAGGCGGATCGAATGGCTTTTAAGGCCCACCATCACCTGAATGGCACCGAAGTTCGTAACCTGAGCCGCAGAATGCCAAGTCGTGCCGCTGGTCAACTCGTCGCGCTCAATCAGCACGACGTCTGTCCAGCCTTCTTGGGTCAAATGGTAGAGTGCCGAACACCCGGCGATTCCGCCACCAATGACAACGGCTCTTGTGGTACTTTTCATGATCTGCCTTCTCAATCTGCGCCGGGTACCGGAACGCGAAATTGTTGGCTGCGTCAAGCATTGCCATCCGTGCATAACCGGGTAGTTTCTCCATTATGAGGTTTTTTGGGGCAATTCTGGCACTGGCACTTGTCTTTTCGCCGCTCGCGATGGCGAAAGATCAGGCCGAAAAAGGTCTCACGGACCGAAATGAGACCCCAGAAACTCAACGAGGAGCTGATAGTAACGGGCTTGATAGTGATGGTGTCTCTCGGGAGGTAGACGATACGACGGCCAATGAAGCTGAGAAGCCTGAGCTGACGGAGGAGTTGCCAAGCACTTCGGATGAAGACGGCTCAACAAACGCCGATACGGCGGGTAAGACGCGAGTGAGAGCAACGACTGCGACTGTTCCCGTTGAATCCCTCGGGATCGTGCCATCGCTTGCTCCGATTGCCACGCCCGGCCCAAAAACGCGCGAGGCCCAAACGAGGAAGGTGCGAATTGGGAAGATTGGGGCGGCAGCAACCGAGGCGGCAAAAACTCGGAAAGCGCGATCAGAAGAAACCCTTCGGACGGACGGCGTTCCTTTAAACCTAAAACTTCCAGTGATCGTTGATGTGGGGCAAACCACCGGGCGAACCCATCGACAAGTTGTAGGGCGAACCTTGGCGATCCTCGCGACAGCCGTAAAAGGGGAAGGGTTGGATCAAGAGGTCGTTGAAGCGCTCATTGATGATTTTGGCGTTCGAAGCTTTTTGACACCCGAAGAAGCCTCATTCATCGAAAATGAGAACCCAACGACAATCGACCGGGTTCAGTTTGCGTGGCGATACGAAGCCGCTTGGACGATGCTTTGGGCTTTGTCTGCTGTTGAAGAGCTGAGTCCGCCGCGTGAAATAGTTGATGTTCGATCAATCGGTGCGATCGTTCGGGGCGAGAATATTGAGACGATGATTGAGAAGACAACGCTTCGCCCGATGGATGATCTCCTCGACGAGGCCGATTTGATCTATCGGTATCGCTGGGCATTGGTGGATGCTCGGGTAAACGATCGAGAGCCACCAGCGGGTCTCGACCCCGGCGTTGCATTAGAGCGCCATCGCGCACTGAATTGGCTGATTGGTTATCTTGGCCAAGAATGGGATGATGTCACCCCTGACACTTGATCGCGGCCTTCCGCTATTGCGCCTTTGCCTCGCAAGCCTCGTCGAGCTTGACATGGCCTGCTGAAAACCCCGTTCCGAGCAGTTTACAGAACTCGCCCATCTCTTGAACGGACAGCTCGTCTCGTTTGTTGCAGAGACTCGTGAGGGAGTTGTCCTCTTCGTTCATAACGCCCCATGAGAACGATACCGCTTCGCCTTCGACATCAAGCACCGCCAAGAATGCTTGTTCTCCTTGATCCGTGACACAGGACCAGCGTTGCCCCGGTTCGAAGGCCAGCGATTTGGTCGGGAGGCTGACGGCGATGCCCGAAATCAAGCCAACCACAACCAAGCCAACAACGAATGTCTGACCAGTTGGATTTTTGAAACTTTTAGAAATTCTCACGTCGTTTCTCCGTGGGGCTTGGGAGCCGGTGCTCCTGCGAGGCACTCCGCGGCTGTTTTCCTCGGCGTGGTGTCTGCAAACTCATAATAGGGCGGCTTATCATCATTCCAAATATGCTCGAAGATCGGCGCGACGGAATCGTCGGGCAGGGTGCCTGCGCTGACAGCCCATTCTCCGGGGGCAGCATCCTTGGAGCGCCAGAACATCGTGCTCCCACATTCGCGGCAAAATCCACGTTCGCCAATGTCTGATGCGTCATACCACTTGAGATTGCTGTCTTCCGTCAGGGTTACACCGCTCTCCATCCGGACCGCAAAGAAAGGTCCGGAAGATTGTATTCGGCACATTTTGCAGTGACAGACGCCCGTCCCTCTGTCTGAGGGCGTGCCGCGAAATTTGACGCCACCACAGAGGCAAGAGCCGATGACTTCTTGATGCGCGTTCATTAATCGTCCTTCCGCGAAATTTGCTTTTGTTTGCGGCGGTGTATGTTTGTTCTACCAGTGTCCAGCGATATGATACCATCCTTCGAACGAAGTTTTCTGTTTAGTTAGGTTGAAGATATGCCCATTTTTTCTCTTGATGGCATTGCGCCACAGATTCACCCGACCGCGTGGGTCGCGCCGGGAGCGGTGGTCGTTGGAAATGTGATCCTCGGGGAGGGTGCGAACGTTTGGTTTAATGCGGTCATTCGAGGGGACAATGAACCGGTCACGATTGGACCGCGCTGCAATGTTCAAGACGGATGTGTTTTGCATTCCGATCCCGGCTTTCCGCTTACGCTGCAGGAAGATGTGACGCTCGGCCATGCCGCGATTATCCATGGCTGCTTCGTCGGGGCCGGATCGTTGATTGGGATGGGCGCAACCGTCTTGAACGGCGCGCGAATTGGCAAGGGATCGCTTATTGGTGCGAATGCTTTGCTGCCGGAGGGTAAAGAAGTTCCAGACGGTCAAATGGCACTCGGCGCGCCGGCCAAGGTTGTTCGTGAGCTGGCGGACGGCCAGATTGCTGCGCTCAAAGCGACAGCCGAACATTATGTCCACAACGCGGAGCGGTTTCGCAAGGGGATGGTTGAGGTGGTGTAGCGTTCTAGACGACGAGAATAGCGCGGAAGTCATTGACGTTCGTCAGGGTCGGACCAGTAACGACTTGTGCATCAAGCGCCTCAAAAAATGCATGACCATCGTTGTTTGAAAGAGATTGTCGCGGGTCGATATTTTTGGCCTTTGCTCGTTCAAGAAGATCGGGCGTGACCATGGCCCCGGCAATTTCTTCGGCGCCGTCAATTCCATCTGTGTCGCCAGCAATGCCCCAAACGCGCTCGTTGGCTTCGAGGGCAATCGCCAATGCGAGGCAGAACTCAACATTGCGCCCGCCGCGCCCATTTCCGCGAACCGTTACGGTCGTCTCTCCACCAGAAATGATGACGCAGGGCGCTGGTGCGGGTTGCCCATGCCGTAGGATTTGGTTTGCAATGCCGGCATGAACCTTTGCGACCTCGCGCGACTCTCCTTCAATCGCGTCGCCGAGGATTACGGGAGTTACCCCCGCTTCGCGGGCTACCGCTGCCGCAACTTCCAGCGACAACTGTGGTGCTGCAATGATGCGATTATCGACGCGGGATAGCGCTTCGTCCGTCGGTTTGGGAGGCGGTGTTCCGCGCCGAAGGTGATCTTTTACCTCAGGTGAGATGTCTATTTCATACTGTTCAAGCAGAGCCAACGCGTCTGCAGGTGTTGTGTCCGTCCCGACGGTCGGGCCAGAGGCAATGACGGCTGGATTATCCCCCGGAACATCGGAAATCATCAGTGACAAGACACGGGCTGGGAAAGCGGCCGCTGCAAGCCCGCCACCTTTCACGGCGCTCAGATGTTTCCGAACGGTATTCATCTCGCCGATGGCCGCGCCAGATTTCAAGAGCGCTTGATTGACGTCGCGTTTGGCGTCGAGTGAGATCCCGTCAGCTGGTGACGTCAGCAATGCTGACCCACCGCCTGAAATCAATGCCAGCACGAGGTCGTCTTCTGTCAGATCAGAAACAGCATTAAGAATTTCGCGTGTTCCGGCAACGCCAGCGGCATCGGGGACTGGATGCGAGGCTTCAATGATTTTTATTCTATCGCAGGGCGCGCCATGACCATAGCGCGTTAGGACGAGCCCGCTGAATTCGCCTTTCCAATGCGCTTCGACGGCTTGAGCCATCCGAGCTGATGCTTTGCCCGCCCCGACGACGACAAGTCTGCCCTTTGGCGGATCAGGCAGATGGGGTGGAACGCAGATGAGCGGGTCTGCGGCTGCGACCGCTGCATCGAACATGGTGCGGAGGAGTGTTTCCGGCGCGATCATGCTGCGTCTTCAGGAAAACTGAACCGCCGGGAATCAAGAACGTACTTCATTTCATGTCGGAAGCGCGCGAGATCGGTTTCGCCGGGCATTAGCGCACGCCGAACGAAGCAAGGGCTTCCCTCACTGCACCAGGCATATCGGCGAGCACTTCGCCTTCGTCGGTTAAATCGGGGGGTGCGTCGGCGGATGTTAGATATCGCCAGCCTTGGAAGGGGCGCTTCGGGCGGAGTTCGGTCCGGACGAGTGTTGGGTCAAGAATGATCGCACATCTCGAAATGCCATCTTCGCCGACTACGGGTTCCAACGCGACGATCCGCTGACGCGCGACAATGTTTCGTTTGATAACCCAAAAGATGGATCCACCGGCAAGCAGCTCGGCGCTGCGCTTCGGGGTCATTCTCGTTACGTGTCGCGAGCGTGGATCGATGCCAGCAACTTCGCGTTCGGCCCTACGGAGCGCTTGCCATTCAGCAAGGCCCTCGACGCTTTCGGAACCGACGCTCAGCTTTACGAGGTGTAAAGCTGGTGTCTGGTCTGCTTTTGACTTGCTCGGCATAGAAATCCGATGTCCCCCGTTCAGCACGCAGTTTCGATGCTTTCATTCGTTAATATCGGAAAAATCGCAGGACGCGCTGAATTTATTTGGATAATGAAAGCCTGCTCGACGGCTGATTTAAGGGCCGTGGATCACGCAATTGGGGCGAATTATACGATGTAAATTCAATGGGTTAATTGTTTTAAACGTCCGTTAGCAGGTCTCGAATACAATTTCTTGATCAATACGTCCGCATCGAGGGTGCCCATGTCCGCCGTTCTGAGAAAAGATACGAACGAATCTTCAAGCCGGAGTTACGGTCTGACACCGCTTGAGCGTGACGCTTTGCCTGAAAAGCACCCGGTAGCCGCTTTTGCAGGATGGTACGATCAGTTCTGTAAAGGGCACCTTCTGCCCGACGAGCTGGTTTTGCTTGCTCAGCCGGGGGTTCGGCAACTGTTGCGTTGGGTTCGCCATGTTGAACCGGTAGAAGTTGAGGGCATCGTCGATTTTTACGTGCTTTCGCAGGGCGAGCAATTGGATGCGCCATCCTCCGATCACATGCGCGAAGGTTGGATGAGCGAAACGCTGGACGAAGAATTCGTTGAATCGCGGTATCACGAGGCCATCACAGCTTCGGTCTTGCGTAAACCGATGTTTTCGCGGGGCACGGTTCCCTCGGTTGAGCGAGCTTTCATCATGCAGTATCGCGGGGTCTTTCCGCTCTACGCTGAGAGTTCCTCGCGCCTTCGCTTGGCGATCGTTGCTGCGGAAACCTATGCCGCCGTTGATACGGACGACTGATACTTGAATTTTGGGCTGATCCCTGCCTTATCTCCCTGATTATATTTCAGGGGAAAACCATGGCATTCGACCGTTCAATCAAGATTGCTCCATCTATTCTCAGCGCTGATTTCGCGAATTTTGGCGCTGAATGCGAAGCGATTGAGGCGCAGGGCTGTGATTGGGTCCATGTCGATGTCATGGACGGTCACTTCGTACCCAATCTAACCTTTGGTCCACCGCTGGTCGCAGCCATCCGCCCTCACGTAAAAACGGTGATGGACGTTCACCTCATGATCGAGCCGACTGATGCTTATCTCGCGCCGTTTGCCGCCGCCGGATCTGATCTCCTCACCGTACATGTGGAAGCGTGCCCGCACTTGGACCG